>NZ_SOGM01000010.1:0-35588 GCF_004403545.1 Cryobacterium sp. TmT2-59
CGCCGCCGCGCTGGCAGCCGGCGCCGAGAAGACGTCGACCGGGGCCGCAGCGGCGGCCGCCGGGGCCGGCCAGGCCGCCGTCGGCGCCGGGAACCTCGCCGACGGAGCCCGGCAGACCCACGACGGAGCCGTGGCCGCCGCCACCGGGGCCGACAGCGCCGCCACCGGAGCGTCCTCACTGTCGGCAGGGGTCGGCAGCCTGCGGGACGGTCTCGGCGAGCTCCAAACCGGCGCGGGGACGCTGCGGGACGGCCTGGCCACCGGCGTCACCAGCATCCCGGACTCGACTGCGACCACCCGCTCCCTGCAGGGGTCGACGATCGCCGACCCGGTCTCACTGCAGACCGCGGCCGTGACCTCGGCCGGCACCTACGGCGCCGGGCTGGCCCCGTTCTTCGCCAGCCTGGCCGGCTGGATCGGCATCTACGCGTTGTTCCTGATCGTGAAGCCGGTCTCCCGGCGGGCCATCACCGCCCTGCACTCTCCCGTGCGGATCACGGTGGCCGGCTGGCTCACGCCCGGCCTGCTCGGGATGGCCCAGATGGCCGCCCTGTTCGCGATCCTGGCCGGCGTGCTGAAGTTCGAGGTGCACAACCCGGCCGGCACGTACCTGATGATGGGCCTGGCCGCCCTGGCGTTCGCGGCGATCATCCTCGCCCTGAACGTCTGGCTCGGCAGCGTCGGTCAGTTCATCGGCCTCGTGCTGATGGTGGTGCAGCTCGTGACCGCCGGCGGCACCTTCCCCTGGCAGACCCTGCCCGCGCCGCTGGCCTGGCTCCACCACGTGGTGCCGATGAGTTATGCCGTCGACGGCATCCGTCAGTTGATGTACGGCGGAAACCCGGCCACGGCCTGGTCCGATGCCGGCGTGCTGCTGCTCTGGCTGGCCGGCGCCCTGGTGCTCGCTTTCATCGGCGTGACCCGGATGACGCATTTCCGCACCCTGCGCGACCTGCGGCCCAGCCTGATCGGCTAGGCCGCCGGCCTCTTCGTCTCCAGTCGTCCTGCTACTCCTCGGGGCGGGAGGTGGCGCGACGACGCGGGAATGTCACCGCGTCGCCGCGGCTGGGCACCGCCGGCCGTTCCGACTCCTCGGCGGGAGCCGCTTCGGCCGAAGACGGGAGGGTGGACCAGCGCAGCAGGGCGGCAGCGCTCGTCTCGACCGGCAGTTCACCGGCCGATACCACGATCACCCGCGCATCCGTCAGGATCGCCGCGCGGACCAGGGCGTCGGCGGCCGGCACCGAGCCGAGCTCGCCGGCGCCGAGGGCCTCTGCCGAGGTGGCTGCCAGCCAGGGCTCGCGGTCGAGGGCGATCAGGGTCTCCGCCGGCGTCCGATCAGGGGCCAGCAGCAGCACGTCGACCTGGCTCTGCTGGAGTGCGCGCACCACGGCCGCGAAGTCCATCTCAGAGAGGCCGCTGCCCTGTCCCGTCCCCAGCCGCTCGAGAACATCGTGCTCCTCCCGCGCGAGAATCGCCGCGAGGTGGCGGTTCAGGTCGGTTTCGAGTTCCTCCTGCGTGGCACCGCCCGGGCGGGTGTTCGTGGGCACGACGTGCAGCACCTCGCGGCTAACCGGCGAAAGCTGGTCGACGAGAAGCTGCCGCGCACGCACGTCGCCGGTGAGCACGAGCAGTTCGGCCTTGCTGTCCTGCACGATCTCGTCGATCGCGGCGGCGATCTGGCCCTCGTTGCGCTTCCATACCTCCTCGGTGTGGTGCTGGTAGCGCCCATTTGCGAGGAAGTCGTCTTCGGACCCGACCTTCGTGAGGAATTCGGTGTCGCCCTCCACCTTCACCCTGGAGACCGGATGCGGGCGACTCAGCCGGTAGAGCGTGATCTCGCCGCCGTCCCGCCCGACCTCGGCCACCACGTAGCTGAGGTCCCGTGGGCGATGGATGAGCAGGGGCATCAGGTTGGGCACCGGCCCGTAGGAGACCAGCAGGTCGCCGAGCGGCTCCCCCGAGAGCACCTCGTTGATCTCCGCCACACCCTGCCGCACGACCATCAGCCGACCCATCGGGCCGCCCACCCCGGGCGGCTCCTCGCTCAGCTCGATGATGGTGCTGGCGTCGATCTCCGGCGCACCGGCCGCGGTCAGCGCCTCGCGCAGGGTGCGCTGGCGCAGGGCGGAGGTGCGCCGGGGATTCTGGGCATCCTGGGTCACGTCCACGTAAGCGCTTGACACCGAACCGGGTCGACGGAACAGCTCCGCGAGTCCTTCATTACCGAAATCAGCCATGGCGGGAGTCCCTTCTACCGTGTTTGCTCAGCACGGTAGCCCGCGGCCGGAGGGTTGACAACCCGGCCTCGGCGCGGCGGACGGACACCCAGGAGGGCGCGGCGAACACGCCCCGCAGACTCCGGGAAGACGCCGCCTAGATCGCGGTCTGCTGGTGCGCCGCGACGCACCAGCCGCCGTCCTTGAAGACATAGGTCGTCGACGCGTTCGCTTCGGTCACCTCGTCGCCACGGTGGGCGATGAGCCGGTAGACCAGCACGCCGGCATGATCGTTCAGCCGCACGACGGCCGGGTCGCGCAGCTTGTAGCTCGTGACCGGGGCGAGTGCCTGGAAGAAGGCGGGGGCCTCGTCGCGGGTGACGACCCGGCCCGGCAGGATCAGCAGCCCGTCGCTGGTCATCGTGCTCCGGTAGTAGGCGCCGCCGCGGCCGGCGAGGATCGCCTGCCACCCTTCGTGCTCTTCGTGCAGCAGTCGGGCGGGGAGATCGTCAGTGATCGAGGTCATGACCCAACGCTAGACCTAAAGCTTGGAGAACCGGTGCTGCAGCACCCAGTTGTGCATGGTGACGGCGGCCGCGGCGGAGGCGTTGATCGAGCGGGTGGACCCGAACTGGCTGATCTCCACGACGGCGTCGGCGGCGTCGATCGCCTCCCCGGACAGGCCGGGGCCCTCCTGGCCGAAGAGCAGCACGCAGCGCTCGGGGAAACTGAAGGTCTCGATGATCACGCTGCCCGGCACGTTGTCGATCGCGATGATCGGCAGGTCCGCCGTTTCGGCCCACTCGACGAGGGATGCGACATCCGGGTGGTGCAGCACGTGCTGGTACCGGTCGGTCACCATGGCGCCGCGCTTGTTCCAGCGCTTGCGGCCGATGATGTGCACCGTGTCGGCGGCGAAGGCGTTCGCGCTGCGCACGATCGAGCCGATGTTCATGTCGTGCTGCCAGTTCTCGATGGCCACGTGGAACGGGTGCCGTTTCTGGTCCAGGTCGGCGACGATGGCCTCCATCGACCAGTACCGGTACCGGTCGATCACGTTGCGGGTGTCACCGCGCTCGAGCAGCTCCGGGTCGTAGAACGACTCCTCGGGCAGTTCCCCCTGCCAGGGTCCGACGCCGTAGGTGGACAGTTCGGGCGTGGGGTTCTGCGGTTCTGGCACCGCTCCACCGTATCCTGCCCGGCCGGACCCACCCTTTCGGGCTCCCTAAATCCGACGTAAGATTTCGGCATGCCTAAAACGGATGCGCCGGCTGCCCCGGTGACCGATCGCCCGACCACCGTCGCCTCCACCCGCCTGCTCTGGCTGCTCGGGCCGGCCCTCGTCGCCGGCGTCGCGTACCTGGACCCCGGCAACGTGGCCAGCAACATGACGGCCGGCGCCCGCTACGGCTACCTGCTAGTGTGGGTGGTCGTGGCCGGCAACGTGATGGCCTGGCTGATCCAGTACCTCTCCGCCAAGCTCGGGATCGTCACGGGCACGAGCCTGCCGGAGATCCTCGGGGCGCGCATCCGTCACCCCCTGGCCCGCCGGCTCTACTGGCTCCAGGCGGAACTGGTGGCGATGGCCACCGACCTGGCCGAGATCATCGGCGGCGCGGTGGCGCTCTACCTGCTCTTCGACCTGCCCCTGCTGGCCGGCGGCGTGATCACCGGGGTCATCTCCATGGTGGTGCTGGGCGTGCAGACCCGGCGAGGGCCCCGCGTCTTCGAGCGGGTCATCATGGCGCTCCTGCTCATCATCACGGTGGGGTTCACCGCCGGGGTCTTCTTCGCCCCACCGGACCCGGCCGGGGTGCTGGCCGGGCTCGTGCCGCGCTTCGACGGGTCCAACTCGGTGCTCCTGGCCGCCTCGATCCTCGGCGCGACGATCATGCCGCACGCCATCTACGCGCACTCCGCCCTGACGCGGGACCGGTTCCCCTCCGTGGGCACCGACGCCGCGACCCCGCGCCTGCTCTGGGCCACCAAGTGGGATGTCTCCATCGCCATGGTGATCGCCGGAACGGTGAACCTGTCGATCCTGCTGCTCGCGGCATCCGCGCTGCAGGGCGCGCCGGGGACCGACACCCTTGAGGGCGCCTACCTGGCCCTGCGAGACACGCTGGGGCCCATCGTCGCGACCGTGTTCGCGGTGGGGCTGCTCGCGTCCGGGCTGGCGTCCACGTCGGTCGGCGCGTATGCCGGAGCGGAGATCATGCACGGCCTGCTGCGGCTGCGGGTGCCGCTGCTGCTGCGGCGCGTGGTCACGTTGATCCCGGCCCTGGTCATCCTGGGCGGCGGGTTCGACCCGACCGAGGCCCTCGTGCTCAGCCAGGTGGTGCTCTCGTTCGGCATCCCCTTCGCGCTGATCCCGCTGGTGTGGCTCACCGCTCAGCGCGGCGTTCTCGGGGAGTACCGCAACCGCTGGTTCACGACCGCCGCCGGCGCTCTCGCCGCCCTGCTGCTCGTGGCGCTGAACGTGGTGCTGCTCGTCCTCGTCTTCGCGGGCGCCTGACTCCATGGCGCTGACCAGCCCCGCGACCGAGGACTACCTCAAGACCATCTACGCGCACACCGAATGGCAACCTGACCCGATCACTCCGTCGGTGCTGGCGCTGCGCCTGGGCGTCGCGCCGTCCTCCGTCACCGAGATGGTGAAGAAGCTGGCCGCGGCCGGACTGATCACCCATGTGCCCTACGGGCCGCTCACCCTGACGACGGCCGGTGTCCTCGGCGCGACCGCCGTGGTGCGCCGCCATCGGCTGATCGAGACCTGGCTCGTGCGGGAGATGGGGTACGACTGGGACCAGGTGCACGACGAGGCGGAGATCCTCGAGCACGCGCTCTCCGACCGGTTGCTGGCGGCGATCGACGACCGCCTCGGGCACCCCGCCGCGGACCCGCACGGCGACCCGATCCCCGCGGCCGACGGCACGCTGGTGCGCGCCCCCGCGGTACTGCTGGCGGACGCCGCCCCCGGCCACGTCGGGACCGTGCTGCGCATCAGCGACCGCGACCCGGCCATCCTGCGGGGCCTCGGCGCCGACGGGATCCGGCCGGGAACCCGACTGACGGTGGACGAACAGTTCGCCGTGCGCCTGCCGGCCGGGGGCATCCGTCACCTGACGCAGTCGGCGGCCCGATCGATCTGGCTGACAAAGTAACCAGCGCGAAACCTCGCCCCGATAGTCTGGACCGTGAACCGAGGGAGCACCCAATGACTAGCCGTGACGAGATCGAATGCTGGCTGACCGACATGGACGGCGTGCTCGTGCATGAGAACAGCCCGCTGCCGGGTGCGGCGGAGTTGCTGGAGCAGTGGAGCGACGCCGGGACGCCGTTCCTGGTGCTGACCAACAATTCCATCTTCACGCCGCGGGATCTGAGCGCCCGCCTGCGCGCGTCGGGCCTGAACGTGCCGGAGGACCGCATCTGGACGTCGGCCCTGGCGACCGCGGACTTCCTGAAGTCGCAGGCGCCGGGCGGCACCGCGTTCGTCATCGGCGAGGTGGGCCTCACGACCGCGCTGCACGAGGCCGGTTTCATCATGACCGAGACGAATCCCGACTACGTCGTGGTCGGCGAGACCCGCAACTACTCGTTCGAGGCCATCACCAAGGCGATCCGTCTGCTGCTGGCCGGGGCCCGCTTCATTGCGACGAACCCGGATGCGACCGGTCCCAGCGCCGACGGCCCGCTGCCGGCCACGGGCGCGATCTCTGCCCTGATCACCAAGGCCACCGGGATGGAGCCGTACGTGGTCGGCAAGCCGAACCCGATGATGTTCCGCTCGGCGATGAACAAGATCGGCGCACACTCCGAGAACACGGCCATGATCGGCGACCGGATGGACACCGACATCATCGCCGGGATCGAGGCCGGGCTGCACACCATCCTGGTGATGACCGGCATCAGTGACGCCGCCGAGGTGAGCCGTTACCCGTTCCGACCGGACGAGATCCTCGCCGGCGTGCACGAGCTCGTCTCCGCGGAGCCGCAGGAGTCAGACGAGATCTGAGCCCGTCCCGCGCCGCCCCGCTGATCACCCCTGCTGCCGCTGCCGCTAACGAATTCGACGGAGATTCGGCCCTAAAAACACCGTTTTGGACCTGAACTGGCCTATTTCGGCAAAATCTCCGTCGAATTCGTCAGGCGGCAGGGGCGGGGCCGGGACCCGCGAGGCTCACCGTGAGCGGCTTGCCGGAAGACCGGCTCACGAAGCAGTAGTAGGACCGGGGGCCGCCGGTCCACTGCAGTTCGGTGATCGGGTAGCTGCCCTGCACCTGCAGGTCGGGGAAGGCCCCGGCCGCGGCCAGGTCGATCACGCCGGGGGTGCTGCAGAGCACGTTGATCTGACCGGCAAGCTCGGCCTCCCCGGGGAAGGCCGTGGTGTCGTCACCGGCGAACACCCCCCGGTACACGAGCTGCGCGGAGTGCGGGGCGCCACAGTCCGAAACCGTGAACTCCTCCTCCCAGGGCGACACGTAGGGCTCGAGGCATTCGCCGCCGAACAGGGTGTTCCACTGGTGCACGCCGGCTGGCTGCGGTCCGGTGACCTCGGGCGTGGGCGTCGGGGTCGGCGTCGGGGTGGCCATCGGCGTGCTGCCGGCGCTCATCGTGGGCGCCGCGACCGGTGTCGGGTCGCCTCCCAGGCTCTGTCCGATGAAGAAGAAGGCGCCCAGCACGACCACGAGAATGACGCCGGCGATGATCCACGGCAGCGACTTCTTGATGTCGATCGGCGGGCGGGCCGAGCCCCCGCGCGAGGCGGTGGAACCGGTCGGCGGCCGGCCGCCCGGGTCGGCATGTGCGGCGGCCGGTAAGGCGTGCGTGCCGGCGGACGTGGTGGTGAGGGCAACGGATGCCTCAGAAGGCTCAGCGGGCGTTGTCGCGCGGGCACCGCCAGCGGGCAACGGAGGCGCAACAGCAGGCGCAGTAGTGATGACGGGCGTGGCATTTCCGGGCCAGGCCTCAGGTCCGGCGGCCTCGGCAGCCCCGGGCGCCGTTCCGTTGGGCGCGGCGGCTCCTGTCACGGCAGCGCCTCCGGCGCCCGCAGCGCCACCTGCGTATGAGCCGGGGGAGGCTGAGGCGGCGACCGAGGCCACCGCTGCGGAGGCGGCGGCAGTTGCGGCGGCCGTGGCCGCGGACGCTGCCGTACCGGCCGCGGCGGACCAGGCGCGGAACCGGCTGCGGGCCGAGACCGGAGCCGGGAGCGCATCCGAGGCCTCGAGCGGCGCGGGTGCCGCGGGTGCCGCGGGCGTGCGAGTCACGCCGGCGATCAGGTCTGCGGCAGCGGTTTCCTCGGCAGTGGGCACGAGCGGGGACTGGGTGAGGGTTGTCCACCAGGGCGCCGGCTCGAGGTCCGCCTGCGAGCGGATGATGCGGGTTCCGCTGGGCACGGCGGAGCCGGAGCCGGTGGGCACGGCCGGAGCCAGGCCCGAGTCAGGGTCGACGCTCCGGTCAGGCGTCGGATCGGCCGGCACGGATGCTGCAGGAGTCGCCGCGCGTGCCGGGGCCGGCGCGTTCGGCGCGGGAGCGAGATATGCGGGAACGAGCGGTGCGGGTGCAAGGTCCGCGAGACGCGGCGGCGAGGAGGCGGCATCCGTGGACGGGCCGGGGTGACCGGGCCGGAACGGTTCAGACCCGGCGGGCGGGTCGGCTGCAGGAACCGCAACGGGCGGGTCGGCTGCAGGAACCGCAGCGGCGGGCACCGGCCGGACGCTCTTGAGCCGAGGATCGGTCTGGGTGGTGGGCTTCAGGCCCCACAGAAAGCCGGCGGTTTTGGGGTGGGCATCGACGGGCGGCACCGGCGGGGCCGGTTCGGCTGCCTGCCCGGGTTTCGGCCACCGGGGGATATGGATCGACCGCCGCGGGGTGAATTCGTCGGGCGTGCCGGGCCTGGCCCCGCCGCCGAGTTGCGAGGCGAGCCAGTCCATGCCGTCTTCGGCGGGCGCCTCGTCTTTCGACGCCCGGGAATTCGACGCCCTGGCCTTCGGTTCCTCGTCGCCCGGAACCTCGTCGAGCGGCACTAGTTCAGCCCCAGGTCCTCAAGGCCGATCGCGTAGTAGTACGGGTAGCCAGCGGCTTCGATCACTTCGCGCGCGCCGGTGTTGCGGTCGACGACCACGGCGACGCCGGCGATGATCGCCCCGACCTTGAGCAGCGCCTCGATCGCGGCCAACGGAGATCCTCCGGTGGTGGAGGTGTCCTCGAGGACGACGACACGCTTGCCCGCGAGGTCGGGCCCTTCGACCTGTCGGCCGCGGCCGTGGTCCTTGGGCTCCTTGCGCACGACGAAGGCGTCGTACGCGGCCCCGCGCGCCGCACCCTGGTGCAGGATGGCCGCGGCCACGGGGTCGGCGCCCATGGTCATGCCGCCGACCGCGGCGACATCCGGGATATCGGCTATCAGGTCGAGCATGACCTGACCGATCAGCGGTGCGACGCGGTGGTCGAGGCTGACCCTGCGCAGGTCGACGTAGTACGTCGCCTTCTTGCCGCTGGTGAGGGTGAAGTCACCATGAAAAACGGCGTCGGCTGAGATGTAGTCGATGAGTTGCTGGCGGGTATCGGTCACAGGACCAACTTTAGGCCATCGGCCGGCCGGTCCACTCGAGGGAGGACGCGGCTCTGACCGGGTGGAACCGAATCGACTAGAAGATGCGAACGAGCTTGCGCTCGGGCACGCGACGGTAGCCATCCTTGTGAACGTCGACCACGACGGCGACGAGGGAGGAGATCACAATGAGAACGAGAACGGCGAGGAGAGCAAACACGGTCGTACCTTTCGAGAATGGAGGCGGATGTCGGGGAGACGGAGGCACCATTGCACGAGTTCGACATTTTTATTTCACCACCTTTAACTTTGCAGCACAATCGTATTATTCTGCAGGGAGTGTGTAGCTTAGCTACATGGATGTGCAACGGCTCGAACTACTCCGGGAATTGGCCGAGCGCCACAGCATCACCGAGGTCGCCCGGGCCACGCACCGCACCCCGTCGGCGGTCTCCCAGCAGCTGAAAGTGCTCGAACGGGAGGCCGGTCTGCCTCTCACCGAGCGCAGCGGGCGCGGCCTGATTTTGACGGATGCCGGACGCGCCCTGGCCCGCAGCGCCACGAATGTGGCGGTCGCCCTCGCCCGCGCCACGGCGGTCTGGGACGAGTTCCGCAACGACGCCACCGGCGAGGTCAGCCTGGTCACGTTCCCGACCGCGGGCGAGATGCTGCTGCCCGGCGCACTGCGGGAAGTGGCCGCGGTGCCCGGGCTCGTCGTGAACTGCACCGACAAGGACCCCGAGCTGAGCGACTTCCCCGCGCTGACGGCGGAGTTCGACATCGTGCTCGCCTACAGCCTGCGCGGCCAGCTGCCCTGGGGCGGCCGCGGCCTGACGGTCGTGCCGCTGATGACCGAGCCTCTCGACGTGGGACTCCCGGCCGACCACCGGCTGGCCACCCGCACCTGGCTCACCCCGGCCGACGTCGTCGGTGAGACCTGGATCGGCGCGCCGCACGGCTACCCGTTCGAGCGCATCCTGCACCAGATCGAGCAGAAGGCCGGCAGCCCCGTCATCGTCGCCCAACAGTTTGCCGACCTGAGGGTGATCGAGGCCTTCGTCGTGGCCGGACTCGGCATCGCACTCGTGCCTCGCTACACCTGGGGCGGCGACCAACCGGGGCGGCTCGTGCTCAAGCCCCTGCGCGGGGTCGATGCCGAGCGGCAGATCGTGGCTCTGATGCGCCCCGACCGGGCCGAGCGCCTGGCCGTGCGCACCGTCGTCGACGTGCTGCGCACCGAGGCCGCCCGGGTGCAGGCCACGCACGCGGCGATCGCCCCGGCCCCCTGACCGCGCCCCTCTCACCCCTCCTCGCGGCAGCGAAAGTTGGCCGCGCAGTGCGGAGAACAGGGACGGGCGTCAGGCGCGGCCGTGGGAGACGCGGGTGCGACGGGACAGGGAGTCCACGATCACGGCGAGCAGCAGCACTGCGCCGGTGATCATGTACCGGATCGACGAGTCGAGGTTCATCAGGGTCAGGCCGCTGGAGATCGACTGGATCACGAGGATGCCCAGCAACGCCGAGTACGCGCTGCCGCGACCGCCGAACAGGCTGGCCCCGCCGATCACCGCCGCGGCGATGGCGTTGAGGTTCGTGTCGCCGCCGCCGCTGCCCTGGTTGGCTGCGGCCAGGCGGCCGGCCGCGAGCACCCCGCCGACCGCCGCAAAGGTCGAGCAGAGCATGAAGACCGAGAGGTAGACGGCTTTCACCTTGATGCCGGCCCGGCGCGCGGCTTCGACGTTGCCGCCGATGGCGTACACGGCCCTCCCCTACCGGGTGCGCAGCAGGAAGAAGTTCATCACGACCACGAGCACGAGGAACAGGAGGAACATCAGGCCCACCCCACGGGCCTGGTTGAGATACCAGGTGGGCACCCCGAGCACCACCAGGAGCCCCACGCTGCGTGCCACGATGGAGGTCGTCGAAATCGCGGTCAACTCCGCTTTGGTGCGCCGCCGGGCGATGAAGACCAGCTGTGCGGCGAAGACCAGGACGGTGAGCACGACGAGCACGTAGGACAGCCAGTCGGGCAGGAACCATTGCTGGGCGAACTGCACGATCCAGGAATCGAAGGGGATGTTGATCGACCCGGTTTTGCCGAGGACCCAGAGTTGCAGGCCGAGGAAGCCGAGCAGACCGGCCAGGGTGATCACGAAGCTCGGCACCCCGAACCGGGTGAACAGGAAGCCGTAGAGCAGGCCGACGAGCATCCCGGCGACGATCGACGACAGGATCGCGAGCGCCAGCGGCCAGCCTTGCGCTGGATGAGCCGTTCGTCCTGCCGGTCCGCCGCGACGGCCGGCGGCTCTGACGTGGGAATTGTCGGGGTCGTCATGATGACGCTTCCTCCGCACTGCGCGCCTGTGCGCGCCTCGTGACCGCGTTGTCCGTCGCCCCGGTGATGGCCGCGATGATGTCCTCGTAGGTGACGTCGGCGATCCGGAACTCGCCGTTGTTTCGCCCGAGGCGCAGCACGACGACCCGGTCGGCGACCGCCTGGACGTCGGCCATATTGTGGCTGATCAGAACGACGGCGAGCCCGCGCTAGCGCAGCCGCTCGATCAGGTTCAGCACCTCGGCGGTCTGGGCGACGCCCAGCGCCGCGGTCGGCTCGTCGAGGATCACCACGGTCGGCTCCCCGATCAGCGACCGGGCGATCGCCACGGTCTGGCGTTGACCGCCCGAGAGGGATGCCACGGCAATCCGCACGGAGGGAATCCGGGCGGAGAGTTGCTGCATCAGGCTCCAGGAGCGTTTCTCCATCTCCACCTCGTTGATGATGGCGCGGCCCCCGATCTCATGCCCCAGGAAGAGGTTGGCGACGACGTCGAGGTTGTCGCAGAGGGCCAGGTCCTGGTAGACCGTGGCGATGCCCAGGGCGTTCGATTCGGACGGGCTCGAGATCGAGACCGGCTTGTCGCGATGCATGATCGTGCCTCCGTCGGAGCCGTAGACGCCGGCGAGGATCTTGATCAGGGTCGACTTGCCTGCGCCGTTGTCACCGACGAGGGCGACCACCTCGCCGCTGTAGATGTCGAGGTCGACGGCGGTCAGGGCCTGGACGGCACCGAAGTTCTTGTCTATCCCCCGCAGTGAAAAGACCAGCTCCCCGGCGGGAATGGGGCTGTCGGCAACGACGAGGGCAGGGTCATGGCGAGTCCTTTGCGCTGGTCCGTTTCGTGCTGGTGCAGCGCCGGACGAGAATCACCTGCTGGTGATCCCCGCCCGGCGGTCTGCTGGTGCCGGTGCTGGCGTTACTTGATCCCGGCCGCCGTGCACGCCTCGGCATAGGTCGACGTGCAGATCTCGTCAACCGTGTAGAAGCCGTCCTTGACCACGGTCTCCATGATGTTGTCCACGGTCACGACCACCGGGGTGAGCAGGGTCGACGGGGTTCCGTCGACATCCGTGTCGCCCGTGAGCGTGTCGCCCTGGGCGAGGGCGTGCGTCAGCTCCGCAGCCTTCTCGGCTTCCAGCTTGATGGCCTTGTACACCGTCATGTACTGGTCTCCGGCGACGATTCGCTGGATGGCCGCGAGCTCGGCGTCCTGACCGGTCACCGGGGGCATCGGCGTGAACGCGGCAGCCTTGAGTGCCGCAATCGCGCCGCCCCCTGTGCCGTCGTTCGCCGCGTACACGCCCTGGATCTTCGGGCCGAACTGGGTGATCTGGCCGGCCGCCCACTCCTGGGCCTTGTCCGGGCTCCAGTCGGGGGTCTCGAACTCGGCGAGGATCGGGATGCCGCTGGGGTCGATGACGGAGTGAGCGCGCTTCTTGAACAGGGCCGCGTTGCCGTCGGTCGGCGATCCGTTGATCATGATGATGCCGGTGGTGGTGTTGTCCGCCTTCAGCTTGTCGACCAGCGCCGTGCCCTGCAGAACCCACAATCCGATCGCCAGGAGCGCGACTCTTTTCCTCAGTTTTCTCATTCTGGGCCTCCTACAGTGACCACCCTCGTTGGCGGTGCTACCACGATGGACCTCCGGGGGAGGTCGTCAAGGTTTCCGGCACCGCGCCGGGGCGCACGACGGAGGGCGGAAATCCGGCCCGGATTTCCGCCCTCAACAGGTATTGCGCGCGGTCGGTGCGGCTAGGCGTTTTGCGGGAAGCCCAGGTTGATGCCGCCGTGGCTGGGGTCGAGCCAGCGGCTCGTGACGGCCTTCTCGCGGGTGTAGAACGCGATCCCGGCCGGGCCGTATGCCTTCGCGTCGCCGAACAGGGAGTCCTTCCAGCCACCGAAGGAGTGGTATGCCACCGGCACGGGAATCGGCACGTTGATTCCGATCATGCCCACCTGCACCTCGTTCTGGAACCGGCGCGCCGCCCCGCCGTCATTGGTGAAGATGGCCGTGCCGTTGCCGTACCGGCTGCGGTTGATCAGTGCGAGCCCTTCGGCGTAGCTGGCGACCCGCACAATGGAGAGCACCGGCCCGAAGATCTCGTCGAGGTAGACGTCCGAGTCCGTGCTGACCTTGTCGAAGAGGGTCGGGCCGAGCCAGAAGCCGCTCGCGTCGCCGTCGACTTCGATGCCGCGGCCGTCCACGACGACCTCCGCGCCGTCGGTGTGGGCCACGTCGATGTAGGAGGCCACCTTGTCGCGGTGCACCTGCGTGATCAGCGGCCCCATGTCGCATCCGCGCATGCCGTCGCCCACCTTGAGGCCCGTGAGGCGCTCGGTGATCTTCGCGACCAGGTCGTCGGCGACCGGTTCGACGGCCACCACCACGCTGATCGCCATGCAGCGCTCACCGGCGGAGCCGAAACCGGCGTTGACCGCGGCATCCGCGGCCAGGTCCAGGTCGGCGTCCGGCAGCACGAGCATGTGGTTCTTGGCACCGCCGAGGGCCTGCACTCGCTTGCCGTGATGGGCCGCGGTCTCGTAGATGTACTTCGCGATCGGCGTGGACCCGACGAACGAGATGGCCTGCACGTTAGGGTGCACGAGCAGGGCGTCCACGGCTTCCTTGTCGCCGTGCACGACATTGAGCACGCCGTCGGGCAGGCCGGCTTCGGTCATCAGCGCGGCCAGCCAGTTCGACGCCGACGGGTCCTTCTCGCTCGGCTTCAGCACGACCGTGTTGCCGGCCGCGATCGCGATCGGGAAGAACCAGAGCGGCACCATCGCCGGGAAGTTGAACGGGCTGATGATGCCCACGACCCCCAGCGGCTGGCGGAGCGTGTAGACGTCCACGCCGGTCGACACGTTCTCGGAGTACTCCCCCTTGGTCAGGTGCGGCATGCCGAGCGCGAACTCGACCACTTCGAGGCCACGGATGATCTCGCCCAGGGCGTCGGAGGTCACCTTGCCGTGTTCCGCGGTGAGGATGTCCGCCAGGTCGCCCTTGCGCGCGTTCAGCAGCTCGCGGAAGTTGAACATGATGCCCTGGCGTCTGGCCTGGGAGGTGTCACGCCAGCCGGGGTAGGCCGCCTGCGCGGACGCGACGGCGGTGTCGACATCCGCGGTGCTCGCCAGGCGCACGTTCTTGGCGACGGCGCCGAGGGCCGGGTTGAAAACCGGGGCAGTCCGGGTCGAGGTTCCATCGACGGGGGCCCCGTCGATCCAGTGGGTGATGACGGGCAGGTCGGTCATGGGCGTTCGTCTCTCTTCATTCTCTTCATTGAGTAGCGGTCAGAGTGCCCGTTCCGGTCGAGAGTGCCCGGCGGAACGGGCACTCTCGACCGGAACGGTGAAGGTGGTGAGGGTGGATGTGCGGGTGCGGGTGGATGTGCGGGTGCGGGTCAGGCGAGGAGGTCGAGGCTCAGGACCTCGTCGTAGATGGCGAGCGCCTCGGCGACCTCGTCGTCGGTGACCACGCACGGCGGCACCACGTGGATGCGGTTCTCCGCGAGGAACGGCAGCAGGTTGCGGGCGAGCAGCTCGGTCTTGATGCGGCCCATCACCGCCCCGCTGAGCGGGTGCCGGGTCTCCCGGTCGGCCACGAGCTCCAGCGCCCAGAAGACGCCGACGCCGCGCACCTCGCCGATGACCTTGTGCTTCGCCTGCAGTTCGGCCAGTCCCGGAGCGAGCACGTCGCGCCCGATGCGGGCGGCGTTCTCGACGATTCCCTCGTTCTTCATCGCGTCGAGGGCCGCCACGATTGACGCCATCGCCAGCGGGTGGCCGCTGTAGGTGAGCCCGCCGGGGAAGACGTTGGTCTCGAAGTCGCTGGCGATGGAGTCCGAGATGATCACGCCGCCGGTGGGCACATACCCGGAGTTGACGCCCTTGGCGAAGGTGATCAGGTCGGGGGTCACGTCGTAGCCCTCGAACGCGAACCAGTTGCCGGTGCGGCCGAAGCCGGCCATCACCTCGTCCAGGATGAGCTGGATGCCGTAGCGGTCGCAGAGCGCCCGCACCCCGGCGAGGTAGCCGGGTGGCGGCACGAGCACGCCGGCGGTGCCCGGGATGGACTCCAGCAGCACGGCCGCGATGCCGGAAGGGCCCTCGCTCTGGATCACGTGTTCCAGGTGGCGCAGGGAGCGCTCCGACTCCTGCTCGGGCGTGGTCGCCCAGAACTCGCTGCGGTAGAGGTAGGGGCCGAAGAAGTGCACGTGGCCGCGCGCGAATTCGTTCGGGATGCGGCGCCAGTCCCCGGTCGCGACAATCGCCGCGCCCGTGTTGCCGTGGTATGAGCGGTAGGTGGAGAGGATCTTGTCACGGCCCGTGTGCAGGCGCGCCATCCGGATCGCGTTCTCGATCGCATCCGCGCCGCCGTTGGTGAAGAACACCTTGTTGAACCCGGCCGGAGCGCGCTCGACGATGCGTTTGGCGGCCTCGCCGCGGGCGAGGTTCGCCGTCGACGGGGCGACCGTGGCGAGCGTGCCGGCCTGCTCGATGATGGCCTGGGTGACCGCCGGATGCTGGTGGCCGATATTCACATTGACGAGCTGGCTGGAGAAGTCCAGATAGCTGCGCCCGTCGAAGTCCCACACCCGTGAACCCAGACCGCCGGCGATCACCAGCGGCTTCAGGCTGCCCTGCGCGGACCAGGAGTGGAAGACGTGGGCGCGGTCGAGTTCGTAGGCGAGGTCGTTCCGGCTTGAGGTTGCGCTCTGGGCTGTGGTGTCAGTCACGAATATCGGTTCTTTCTCTCTGCGTTGAGATGGAGGTGGAGTGATTCCTGTGGTGATGGCCCGGGGACGACGTGCACGTCCAGTCTGACCGAGTTTAGAACTTCGCCACGATTTGCTCGGTCATCTCCGGGATCACGGTCTCCCCGTAGACCCGGAGGGTCTCTTCCTTGTTGTCGTGCTGCAGATAGCCGGCGAACTGGTCGACGCCGAGGCTCCGCAGGGCCTCGAGCTTCTCGACGTGGTCCTTCGCGGTGCCGAGCAGGCAGAACCGGTCGATGATCTCGTCGGGCACGAAGGCGGCGTGCACGTTGCCCGCCTTGCCGTGCGCGTTATAGTCGTAGCCCTCCCGCCGGGCGATGTAGTCGGTCAGGGCCTTCGGCACGTGCGACTCGGTGCCGTACTTCGCCACGATGTCGGCCACGTGGTTGCCCACCATCCCGCCGAACCAGCGGCACTGGTTGCGCAGGTGCCCCCAGTTGTCGCCGATGTACATGGGAGCGGCCACGCAGAACCTGACCGACAGCGGGTCACGGCCGACGTTCGCCGCGGCCGCCCGAACGGTCTTGATCATCCACTCGGCCACGTCGAGGTCAGCCATCTGCAGGATGAAACCGTCGCCGATCTCCCCGGCCAGCTGGAGCGCGAGCGGGCCGTAGGCCGCCACCCACACCTCGAGGCTGGAGCCGACGCTCCAGGGGAACTGCAGCGTGGCGCCGTTGTGCTCGACCGGCCGGGAGTTCGCGAGCTCACGGATGACGTGCACCGATTCACGCAGCGTCTTCAGTGTGGTGGGGGCCCCGTTGGTGACCCGCACGGCGGAATCGCCGCGGCCGATGCCGCAGATCGTGCGGTTGCCGTACATCTCGTTCAGGGTCGCGAACGTGGAGGCCGTCACGGTCCAGTCGCGCGTGGCCGGGTTGGTGACCATGGGTCCGACGATGACCCTGCGGGTCTCGGCGAGAATTCGGCTGTGGATCACGTACGGCTCCTGCCAAAGCAGGTGCGAGTCGAAGGTCCAGACGTGGCTGAAGCCGTGCGCTTCGGCCAGCTGGGCCAGCTGCACGGTGCGGGCCGCCGGCGGGTTGGTCTGCAGAACGACTCCGAAATCCATGCCGTCCCCTGCCCTAGATGAGGTACTGGCTCAGGCCGCGCGGGACGAACCGGCCGTCGCCCCGGGCCCCGAGGTAGGCCTGGGCGTCGATGATGACCTTGCCCCGGGAGATCACGGTGTCGACGTGGCCGTCGATCTCGTAACCCTCCCAGGCCGAGTGGTCCATGTTCATGTGGTGGCTGCGGCCGGTCTGCTCGCCGAACTCGTCGACGCCCAGCCCGATCGAGGTGTGCCCGTTCGGGTCGTAGATCACGATGTCGGCGTCCGCGCCGGGCTGGATGACGCCCTTCCGGCCGTAGAGGCCGAACATCCGTGCCGGCGTGGTGGAGGTGATCTCGACCCAGCGTTCGAGCGTGATGCGCTCGTTGACCACGCCCTGGTAGAGCAGGTCCAGGCGATGCTCGACCGAGCCGATGCCGTTCGGGATCTTGGAGAAGTCATTCAGGCCCAGGTCTTTCTGGCCCTTCATGCAGAACGGGCAGTGGTCGGTGGAGACCATCTGGATGTCGTTCGTGCGCAGGCTCTGCCACAGGTGGTCCTGGTGGCCCTCGGCCCGGGAGCGCAGCGGGGTCGAGCACACCCACTTCGCACCCTCGAACCCGGGCGCCCCGAGGTTCTCCTCCAGCGAGAGGTAGAGGTATTGCGGGCAGGTCTCCCCGAACACGTTCTGGCCCGTGTCCCTGGCCGCCGCGATCTGCTCCACGGCCTGCCGGGCGCTCACGTGCACGACGTAGAGCGGCGCCCCGGTGAGGTTCGCCAGCATGATCGCCCGGTGCGTGGCCTCCTCCTCGAGCTGCCAGGCGCGCGCGACGCCGTGGTAGTACGGGGCGGTCTTGCCCTGCGCGAGCAGCTGGCCCACGAGCACGTCGATGGCCGGGCCGTTCTCCGCGTGCATCATGGTCATCAGCCCGGTCCCGGCGGACTTCTGCATGGCCTTGAGGATCTGCGCGTCATCCGAATAGAAGACCCCGGGGTAGGCCATGAACAGCTTGAAGCTCGAGACGCCCTCGGCCAGCAGCCCGTCCATGGCCTGCAGGGAGTCCGTGTTCAGGTCGCCGATGATCTGGTGGAAGCCGTAGTCGATGGCGCAGTTGCCGGCCGCCTTCTCGTGCCAGGCGGTCAGCCCGTCGAAGACCCGCTGGCCGTGGCTCTGCACCGCGAAGTCGATGATCGTGGTCGTGCCGCCCCAGGCCGCGGCCCGGGTGCCGGTCTCGAAGGTGTCGCTCGCGGCCGTGCCGCCGAACGGCAGCTCCATGTGCGTGTGCGCGTCGACGCCGCCCGGGATCACGTACCTGCCGGTCGCGTCGATCACGCGGTCGACGGATGCGGCCGGGTCGGCCCCGAGGAGGGCGGAACCGGGCGCCAGCACGGCGGCGATGGTCTCACCGTCGGTGAGCACGTCGGCGAGCACCCGTCCGGTCGCGCTGACCACGGTTCCGTTCTGGATCAGGATCTTCATGGTGTCCCCGCCTACGGTTCCACGATCGGGGCGTAGGAATCCGGGCGGCGGTCCCGGTAGAACTGCCACGAGTTGCGCACCTCGCGGATGACGCCCAGGTCGAGGTCTCGGATCAGGATCTCCTCGGTGTCGGTGGAGGCGACCTCGCCGACATAGTTGCCGCGCGGGTCGACGAAGTAGGAGCTGCCGTAGAACGTGACGGCCTCATCGCCGAACTCCTCGGTTTCGGCGCCGATGCGGTTGTTGGCGCCGATGTAGTACTGGTTGGCGACCGCGGCGGCCGGTTGCTCGAGCTCCCAGAGGCGGTTGGACAGCCCCGGCTTGGTGGCCGACGGGTTGAACACGATCTCGGCGCCGTTCAGGCCCAGCACGCGCCAGCCCTCGGGGAAGTGCCGGTCGTAGCAGATGTACACGCCGATCCTGCCGACCATGGTGTCGAAGACGGGGTAGTCGCCGTTGCCGGGGCGGAAATAGAACTTCTCCCAGAACTGCGGCAGGTGAGGGATATGGTGCTTGCGGTACTTGCCGAGGTAGCTGCCGTCGGCGTCGATCACGGCGGCCGTGTTGTAGAGCACGCCCGGCTGCTCCTCCTCATAGACGGGGAGCACGATCACTATGTTGTGCTCGGCGGCGAGCTTCTGGAACCGCTCCGTGAGCGGGCCCGGCACGCTCTGCGCGTAGTCGTAGTACTTCGGGTCCTGCACGATGCCGAAGTAGGGGCCGTGGAAGAGTTCCTGGAAGCAGATCACCTGCACCCCGGCGGCGGCCGCCGTGCGCACGAACCCCTCGTGCTTGCGGATCATCGACTCCTGGTCGCCGGTCCACTCCGTCTGGGTGATCGCGGCCCGAACGGTGTCGCGCCGATCGGTGCTGCCGCCCGTGTTGCCGGCGTGCGTTTTGCCCGTGCCCGTGTTGCTCGTGCCCGTGTTGCTGCTGTCCCCGGTCATCTCACTTGCCTCCACATCGCGCCCGACGCCGAGCAGGCCGAGAGGCCGGGAAGTGCAGCGCCGAATCAGGTGAGTCGAATCGGGCGGCTTCGCCCGTTTGTGCTGTTCGACGTCTATTTTGCAGATCTGTTTCTGTGTGACTTACGCGTAATCATCCTGTCGTCCGAACCGGCCGGTGGCAAGGGTTCCGGCCAACCCGTTCTGGCCTAGGCTGGGAGCAGACCGCCGGTTGGATCTGACCGGTCGAGCCGGCCCTGACTTGGGCGGCAGGTCGCCGGCATTCGCTCGGCTCGCATCCTCCTGCTCTCCCTTCTTCTCTCCCTCGTTCGCGAATGCGGGCGAATCGTCGCCATGGCGCGCTCATACCGACGATTCGCCCGCACTCGCAGCTCAGAACCGGATCGGTTTTATGAACCCGTACTTGTTGTCCCGCGTTTCTGTGCTGGCGGCGGTTGCCGCGTCGGCGCTGCTGCTGAGCGGATGCGCCGCGGCGGGCCCAAGCGCGCCGAGCGCCGCCCCGGAGGCGAACGCGGGCACCGGCTACCCGGTCACCGTCTCCAACTGCGGCACCGAGGTCACCGTGACCGCCGCGCCCGAGCGCATCGTCACGATCAAGTCCTCGGCCACCGAACTGCTGCTCGCGCTGGGCCTCGGCGACCGCATCGTCGGCTCGGCGTTCCTCGACGGGCCGCTGCCGGCATCCCTGGCGAAGGCCGGCGCCGACCTCAATGTGATCAGCGACTTCGTGCCCGGCCAGGAGGCCGTGCTGGACCTCACGCCCGACTTCATCTACGGCGGCTGGGAGTCCAACTTCTCCGCCGACGGGGTGGGCGAGCGTGCCGGACTGGCCGGCCTGAGCGTGGGCAGCTACGTCTCGCCCGCCGCCTGCAAGGGCGAGGCCATGCCCGACCCGCTCAGCTTCGATTCCGTCTTCACCGAGATCGACGAGGCCGGCGCCCTGTTCGGGGCCCCGGAGGCCGCCGCCAAGCTGGTCACCGAGCAGAAAGCCGACCTCGCTGCGCTTAAGCCGGTCAAGGAGGACACCACCGCCCTCTGGTACTCGAGCGGCACCGACGCCCCCTATGTGGGAGCCGGCATCGGCTCCCCCGCGATGATCATGGCGGCCGCCGGCCTGACCAACATCTTCGCGGACGTGCACGACACCTGGACCTCGGTGGGCTGGGAATCGGTGATCGAAGCGAACCCGAGCGTGATCGTGCTCGTCGACGCCACCTGGAACACCGCTGACTCGAAGATCGCCACCCTCGAGACGAACCCGGCCACCGCGGAGCTCGACGCGGTGAAGAACAAGCGCTACATCGTGCTGCCGTTCGCGGCGACCGAGGCCGGCATCCGCAATGTGGAGACCGCCTCGTCGGCCATCGACCAGCTGGCCGCCCTCGACAAGCAGCTCAAGAAGTAGCCCGCGGCGAGACGGCCCCGGCGGCGGACTGGTGACGGAACGGTGACGGAACGCATGCGCGACGGATCGGTCGACGGATTGGTCGACGGATCGGTCGCGGCGCAGCCGACGCGGCGCGGGACCGGCGCGGGGCGCTACCTCGGCTGGCTCGTGCTCTCGATCGTGGCCCTCGTGCTGGCGGCCGCGCTGGCCGTCACGATCGGCCCCGCCGACGTGAGCCTGACGGATGTGGCCGCGAGCCTGGGCGGGCACGCCGGCCTGCCCGGCCTGCCCGCGGTGCCCCCGCTGACCGACTCGATCGTCTGGCAGCTGCGCCTGCCGCGCGTCCTGACGGCGGCGATGGTGGGCGCCGGGCTCGCGCTCTGCGGCGCGGTCATGCAGAGCGTCACCCGGAACCCGCTGGCGGACCCGTACCTGCTCGGCCTCTCCTCGGGGGCGTCGCTCGGGGCGGTCTGCGTGGTCATCCTCGGGGTCTCGTTCGCGCTTCCCGCCGCGGCCTTCCTCGGCGCGCTGGCCGCCCTGGTCGCGACCCTGAGCATCGCGCGGGTCGGCGGCACGATCACGCCCGGGCGGGCGGTGCTGTCGGGCCTGGCCATCGCGCAGCTCGGTGCGGCCGGCACCTCCTTCGTCATCTTCTGGGCCGCCAAGGGCGACTCCTACCGGGAAATCCTGAACTGGCTGCTCGGCTCGCTCGCCGGCAGTTCCTGGACGACCGTGGCCATCTCGGCGGGCGCCCTGGCCGTGGTCGGCACCGGGATCGTGCTCGCGGCCACCCGCCTGGACGCGTTCACCTTCGGGGACACGGCCGCGGCATCCCTCGGCATCGACGTGAACCGCACCCGCTGGGCCCTGCTCGCGGCGGTCGCCCTGCTCACCGGCGCCATGGTGTCGGTGAGCGGCTCGATCGGTTTCGTCGGTCTGATCCTGCCGCACCTCGTGCGCGGCCTGAGCGGGCCGGGCCACCGCCGCCTGCTTCCGCTTGCCGTGGTGCTCGGCGCCCTCTTCCTCGTCATCGCCGACACCGTGGCGCGCACGGTGTTCGACCCGCGCGAGCTGCCGGTGGGCATCATCACGGCGTTCATCGGAGTGCCCGTCTTCATCGTGCTGATCAAGAGCCGGAAGGCCGCGGCATGGGCGTAGTCCTGGACGCGGTGTCGTTCCGGATCGGCGGCACCGATATCCTGACCGAGGTGTCGGCGGCCCTGCCGACGGGCACCGTGACCGGCCTGCTGGGGCCGAACGGGGCCGGCAAATCCACCCTGTTGCGCCTGATCGCTGGACTCGAGAGAGCGGATGCCGGCGGCGTCGAACTGGACGGGGAACGGGTGGGCGGGCGGTCCGGTCTGTCGCGGCGGGAGACCGCCCGTCGGGTGGCGTTGCTCGAGCAGAGCGCCGCGCCCAGCGTCGACCTCACGGTGCGCGAGGTCGTGCTCCTCGGCCGGATCCCGCACCGGAGCCGGGTTCTCGGCAGCTTTGGCGGCGACGACGACCACCGGGTGGCCGAGGAATCGCTGGCCATGATCGGCGGCAGCGACCTGGCCGACCGGGCCTGGCACACCCTCAGCGGCGGAGAACAGCAGCGCGCGCAGATCGCCCGGGCACTGGCGCAGCGGCCGAGCCTGCTGCTGCTGGACGAACCGACCAACCACCTCGACGTGAGCGCCCAGCTGGGCCTGCTCGGGCAGGTGCGCGGGCTCTGCGCGGGTGACGGCGCCGGTACGGGAACGGGCTCGTCATCGGGCTCGGACGCAAGCGCAAGCGCAGGCGCCGGCCTGACCGCGATCATGGCCCTGCACGACCTGAACCTCGCGGCCGCGTACTGCGACCGGATCCTGCTGCTGAACCGTGGCCGGCTCGTCGCGTCCGGCACCCCGGACGAGGTGCTGCGGCCATTGATCATCGCGGAGGTCTACGGCGTGGACTGCGACGTGATCCCGCATCCCCGGGGCGGGCATCCGGTGATCGTGTTCTCGCCGGCCGCCGCGCCGGCGTTCCCGTCCAGCCCTGAACCCCGCATCACCCGGCACGGAGGAAGCAACAGATGACGACCATCACGGTTTTGGCCGGAGGGATCGGCGGCGCCCGGTTCACCCGCGGACTGCTGCAGCACCTCGCGGCCACCGAGCCGGAGGCGGCGGTGACCGTGGTCGTGAACACCGGCGACGACATGTGGCTGGACGGCCTGCGCATCTGCCCCGACCTCGACACCGTGATGTACACCCTCGGCGGCGGCATCAACGAGGAACAGGGCTGGGGGCGACCGGAGGAGTCCCGCCGCACCTCGGCCGAGATCGCGGCCTACGGGCGCGGCTGGTCCTGGTTCACGCTCGGCGACCTCGACCTGGCCACGCACATCGTGCGCAGCGACCTGCTGCGGAGCGGATCGACGCTGAGCGAGGCGACCGAGTTCCTCTGTCGCCGCTGGCAGCCGGGGGCGCGCCTGCTGCCGATGAGCGACACCCCCGTGGAGACGCATGCCCGGCTGGCTATGGACGCCGATGAGCACCGCGCGGGCGACCTGATCCACTTCGAGGAGTGGTGGGTGCGCTACCGCGCCTCCGTGCCGGTGACCGAGTTCGTGCAGGTCGGCCTCGAGTCCGCCGTGCCCGCGCCGGGCGTGCTGGACGCCATCCGGACGGCCGACCTGGTCATCCTGCCGCCGTCGAACCCCGTCGTCTCGGTGGGCACGATTCTCGCCGTCCCCGGCATCCGGGAGGCCCTGCGGTCCACGCCCGCCACGGTCGTCGGCGTCTCCCCGATCATCGCCGGCGCCGCGGTGCGGGGCATGGCCGACGCCTGCCTGCACACGATCGGCGTGGCGACCTCGGCCGAGGCCGTGGGCCTGCACTACGGCTCCCGCGCCGGGGGCGGCGTGCTCGACGCGTGGCTGGTCGACGAGACGGATGCCGGTGCGCTGCCCGCCCTGGCGGCCGCGGGCATCCGTTCGGTCGCCGTGCCGCTCTGGATGCGCGATTCGGAGACGACGATGCGGCTCGCAGCCGACGCGCTCGCTCTCGGCGCCCGTTCGGGGGGGTAGGCTTAGTTAAGTTAGTTAACTTGAACCGGGTGCACGAACCGAGTCCGCTCGGTCTCAGCCGGAAGGAACCCCCGCTATGCCCGCAACTCGAACCGAAACCACGAGCCGAACGACCCCACCGGACATATTGATCCTGGGCATTACGGCCTGCCCCACCGGCATCGCACACACGTACATGGCGGCGGAGAAACTCGAGGCTGCGGCACGTGAGCTTGGCTACGACATCAAGGTCGAGACCCACGGCTCCGTGGGAGTCGAGGGAACCTTCAGCCCCGAGGAGATCAGCCGGGCGGACGCCATCGTGATCGCGGCCGACACCCAGATCGACCTGGCTCGCTTCGCGGGCAAACGGCTGATCAACGCCCGGGTCGCCGACGGCATCCACCAGCCGCAGAAGCTGATCGAGGATGCCCTCGCCGCCCAGCCCCGCAGCGGCGGGGGCGCCGGCGAGGACACGGGCGTCGCGCCGAACGGCGGGGCCGACTTCGGCGGCACCCTGTACCGCGCCCTGATGAACGGCGTGAGCTACATGATCCCGTTCGTCGTCGTCGGCGGGCTCCTGATCGCGATCTCGCTCTCGCTCGGCGGCGAGGCCACCCCGCAGGGACTCGTGATCCCGGAGGGCAGCTTCTGGCTCACGATCAACCAGATCGGCGTGATCGGGTTCACGCTGATGGTTCCCATCCTCTCCGGATTCATCGCCTATGCGATCGCCGACCGGCCCGGGCTCGCCCCCGGCATGATCTGCGGCTGGATCGCCACCACGGGCGCGTTCTACAACTCCGAATCGGGGGCCGGCTTCATCGGCGGCATCGTCACCGGATTCCTCGTCGGTTTCGTTGCCCTCGGCATCAAGAAGATCCCCGTGCACCGCTTCATCCGGCCGATCATGCCGATCCTGGTGATCCCCGTGCTCACGACCCTGATCGTCGGCGGCGCCTTCGTGCTGGCCCTCGGCCGCCCGATCGCCTGGGTCTTCGAGAGCATGACGACCTTCCTCACCGGTCTCGAGGGCGGCAGCGTCGTCATCCTCGGCCTGATCCTCGGCGCCATGGTCGCCTTCGACATGGGCGGCCCGATCAATAAGACGGCGTTCCTGTTCGGCGGCGCGCTGATCGCGACCGGCAATCCGGCCCCGATGGGCATGGTCGCGGCGGCGATCGCCGTTCCCCCGCTCGGCATGGGCCTGGCCACGCTGATCCGCGGTCGCTACTTCTCCAAGCCCGAACGCGAAGCCGGCATCGCCGCACTGTTCATGGGCTTCTTCGGCATCACCGAGGGCGCGATCCCACTCGCGGCCGCCAAACCGCTGCAGGTCATCCCCGCCAACATGATCGGCGGAGCGGTCGCCGGCGGCATCGCCGCCCTGTTCGGCGTGACCGACTCCGTTCCGCACGGCGGTCCGATCGTCGCCGTCTTCGGCGCGGTCTCGGGCGTGCCGATGTACTTCGTGGCCCTGATCGTCGGCGCCGTCGTCACGGCACTCGTCTCGGTGCTGCTGCTCGGGATCTCGGCCCGCCGCGCCGGGCGCACGGGAACGGATGCGGGAACGTCGACCGGGGTCGCCGCATCCGTCGCACCGGCCTCCCCGGCCCAGCCCGCCCCGCCCCTCAGGAAAACGGTTCTCGACTACATCGACGAGCGCACCATCGTGCTCGACGTCGACGAGACCGACCGGGACGCGATGATCCGCACCCTGGCCGGGCTGATGACCACGACCGGGCGGGTCAGCGATGTGGCCGCGGTCGCGCAGGCCGCGTTCACCCGTGAGGAGCACGGCACGACGGGCATCGGCGACGGGATCGCGATCCCGCACGCGAAGTCCGACGGGGTGACTTCTCCGGTCATCGCCTTCGCCCGCAGCCGCAACGGCATCGACTGGGGCTCGTCCGACGGTTCGAAGGCCACGCTCATTTTTCTCATCGCCGTGCCGGAGGCCGACGCCGGCACCGAGCACCTCAGGGTCCTGGCCCAGCTCTCCCGCGCACTGATGAAGCCGGCCTTCCGGGCCGCGATCCAGTCCGCCGCGACACCCGCGGACGTCCTCGACGCACTGGCCGTGCAGGTGGGCGCGACCAAGGCCGAGCCCACCCCGGTGTAGCACCGCGGGTCCACGACCTTCGGTGGGATGCCGTCGCCTGGCTATGCAGGTGGCGGCATTCTTTGTGCCGTCACCGGCCCGGTCCGCGGGCGCCGTCGACGAGCGGGCTGGTGTGCGGACCGAGCCCGAGGCGCGCCACCGCGAGCAGGTCGGCCGTGGTGTCGACGTCCCGGCGGATTCCCGCGGATGCCGGCAGCTCGAGAGGGATGTGGCCGGCGGCTTCGTGGGCGGCCCTCGACCCGACCCCGAAGCGTGGTTCGATCGGTGTGCCGGCCCGCGCGAGCAGGGTCGTGGTGCCGGTTCCGGCTGCGTCGGGCACCATCGAGCGCTCCTGCGCGGCCGCGAGGGTGAGCGCACGCTCGACCTCGGCCGGGGTCAGCGCAGGCAGGTCGCCGGTCAGCACGGCCACGTTCGCGTGCGGGAACTCGGCACGCACGACGGCCAGCCCCTGGCGGATCGCGGTGTTCAGCGGATCCGTTGGTGCGGCGGCCCGTTCCGGGGGAACAGGATCGTGCCGGGACTCGCGCACGATATCGGCCCCGAGGGCGGCCAGGCGGCCGGCGAGTTCGCCGTCGCCGGTCACCACGATGACCCGGTCGATGCCGGGCGCCGCCAGCAGCGCTCCGACGGTGTCGAGGGCGAAGGCATCGGCCAGCCGGGCCCGATCGGGCCGCGCCCCCAGCCGGGTCTTGGCTCCGGGGTTGCCCTTGACCGGGACGACGGCCACCCAGCTCATTCGGTGACGGATGCCGCGTCGCCCGCGGCCGCTCCGGCAGCGGCGCCGGCACCGGCAGACGCTGCGGCAGCCGCGGCCAGCCCGGCCGCGTAGCCCTCCGTAAAGCCCTCGGCGTGCGCCTCCGCGGTCCCCAACCGGAACATGTCGTTCGCGCTCGGTCGCTGCAACAGGAACGCACCGGGAGCGCGCGACGCACCGGAGGCCCCGGCCCCGCCGTCCACGGCGTCCTCCGCCACGAGACGCCCGAGCCCGCGCACCACGGCCACGGGGTTGCCGCTGGTCTTGCCCTTGACCAGGTCGGCCGCCCCGGCGATCTCGTCGGCCACGGCGGCGACGGTGACGTCGAGGCGGCGGCCGGAGGCGTCATCCGTGCCCCGCAGGTCGTCGAGCACCGCGACCCCGGCGGCGCCGATCGCGATGTCGGTCTGGCCTTCACGCCAGGGGCGGCCGGCCGTGTCCGTGACGATCACGCCGAGGCGCAGCCCGGTGCTCGCGCGGAGGGCCGCGCAGAGCGAGCGGGCGGAGGCGTCCGGGTCGACCGGCAGCAGCAGCACGGTGCCGTCGGGGGTGTTGCTCGCGTCGACGCCGGCCGCGGCCATGATCAGCCCCTGCCGGTTCTCGACGATGCGGGTGACCCCGCCCGGGTGGGCGCGGGTCGCGACCACGCGCACCGTCTCAGCCGTGATCGCCTGCTCGCGGTCGGCGGCCGCGACCTGCCGGCCCTCGGCCTTGGACACGATCTTGCTCGTCACCGCGAGGATGTCGCCGTGCCGCAGTCGGCCGGCGCCCGCGCCCGCGATCAGTGCGGCCAGGTCGGCGCCCGCCGCGATCTCGCCGATGCCCTCGAGGGCGAATACCCGCAGCTCAGGCTCGCTCACCGTCAGCGCTTGAGTTTCGGCAGCACGTCGCGGCCGAACACGTCGATCCACTGACGCTGGTTGCGGCCCACGTTGTGCAGGTAGATGCGGTCGAAGCCGAGATCCACGAACTTCTGGATGTACGCGCGGTGGTCGTCGGGGTCGGCGGAGATGATCATGCGGCCCTCGAAGTCTTCGGGGCGCACGAGCTTGGCGATCTGCTCGAATTCGAACGGTGAACGGATGTCCCCCTTCGGAAACTTCATCCCGCCGTTCGGCCACTCGACCAGGGCGTTGCGCATCGCCTCTTCGTCGGTCTCGGCCCAGCTCATGTGCAGCTGCAGCACCTTGGGCATGGTCGACGGGTCCTTGCCGGCGTCCCGGGCGCCGTCGTCGAACTTGCCGAACAGCATCGAGATCTTCTCCAGTGGGGCGCCGACCGTGATCAGGCCGTCGGCGTGGCGTCCGGCGCGCTTGGCGGTGACCGGCCCGGCCGTGGCGATCAGGATCTCCGGGGCCACCTCCGGCATGGTCCAGAGCCGGGTCGACTCGAGCTTGTAGAACTGGCCGGAGTGCTTGACGTCCTTGCCGGCGATGGAGGCGGTGAACAGCTTCGAGATGATTTCGATGGCCTCGAACATGCGGTTGATGCGCTCGGGCGCTTCCGGCCAGTACTGGCCGACGATGTGCTCGTTGAGCGCCTCGCCCGAGCCGAGGCCGAGCCAGTGGCGGCCAGGGTACATCGAGGCGAGCGTCGCGGAGGCCTGGGCGACCATGGCCGGATGCCAGCGGAACGTGGGCGCGGTGACGCCGGGGCCGAGGTCGCCCGTCGTGCGCTCACCGATGGCCGCGAGCACGCTCCAGACGAAGGATGACTCGCCCTGCGCGGGCACCCACGGCTGGAAGTGGTCGGCCGCCATCACGCCGCTGAACCCGTGCTCCTCGGCGTAGGCGGAGAGGGCCACCGCCTCGGCCGGGGCGAACTGCTCCAGCATCGCCGCGTAGCCGATCTGCAATTCCGTCATGGATCCGCCCTACCTTGTCGTCGTAGGCCTCAATCCTGTCATTCCCGGCTCCGAGAATGCCGGTCCCCCGCCCAGACTCCCCATCCGGGAGCCGGGCCGGAGCCCCTCCCACAGTGCCCGGGCACTGTGGGAGGGCGGGCAGCCGTCACGCGGCATCCGTCAAATAGGCTGGGCGGCATGCGCATTGCCACCTGGAACGTGAATTCCATCCGAGCCCGCTCCGGCCGCGTCGTCGACTGGATGGTGCGCGAAGACATCGACGTGCTCGCCATGCAGGAGATCAAGTGCAAGCCGGAGCAGTTCCCGGCGCAGGCGTTCGAGGACGCCGGCTACGACCTGGCCATCCACGGCATCAGCCAGTGGAACGGCGTCGCGTTCGCCAGCCGCCACGAGATGACGGATGTCGCCACCGCCTTCCCCGACATGCCCGGCTTCCTCAAGGGGGAAGAGGGCCCCGGCCTGCCGCTCGAGGCCCGCGCGCTCGGCGTCACCGTGGAAGGCATGCGCCTGTGGAGCGTGTACGTGCCGAACGGCCGCGCCATCGGCGACCCGCACCTCGCCTACAAGCTGGACTGGCTGGAACGGCTCCGCGCCCACGCCCGCGACGAGCTGAGCCGCAACCCGCAGCTGGCCCTGGCGCTGATGGGCGACTGGAACGTCGCCCCCTTCGACACGGACATGGGCGACCCCAGCTTCGTCCCCGGCCAGTCCACCCACATCTCCGAACCGGAGCGGGCCGCGTTCCACGCGTTCGAGGCGGAGGGCCTGCACGACGTGGTGCGCCCGCTGATTCCCGAGGGATTCACGTTCTGGGACTACAAGCAGCTGAGGTTCCCGCGCAACGAGGGGATGCGGATCGACTTCATCCTGGGTTCCCCGGCGTTCGCCGACCTCGTGACGGGCGCGAGCATCCACCGCAATGAGCGCAAGGGCGACGCGCCGAGCGACCACGTGCCCGTGGCCGTCGACCTGCAGCTGGAGGGCGAAGACGACAACCGCCCGATGATCTTCTGACGCCGTTCCACCGGCAATACTTGAACCATGTCTTCCGTGCCCCCGGGGAACGCAGCCGGAGCGCCACAAGCGCGGGCCGCGTCATCCGTCACCGTGTCCGTCACCCGCCGCGTCGAGCCGACCCGAATCCAGGACGCCACCCACTGGGCGCAACACGGCATGGACCTGGCGAGCAGTTTCCCGGGGTTCCTCGGCTCGGGCTGGGTGCCCGCCAGCGCCGATTCCTGAGCTGGCACATGCTCTACCGGTTCGCGAACTCCGACCTGCTGGATGCCTGGGAAGGCTCAGAGGAGCGGGCGCACTGGCTGATCGACGGCCACGACCTCATCCTCGACGCCCGGGTGGTGAAACGCACCGGAATCGAGGGCTGGTTCGACGCGCCGCTCTCCGACGATGACGACGCCGGTGCCACGCCGTCGTTCCAGGTGCCGCGGTGGAAGCAGGCGGTGAGCATCGGGCTGGGCTTCCTGCCCACCAACCTGGCCTTCACCCTGGTCGCGACCTGGCTCATCCCCGGCTGGCACGACGTGGCCATGCTGCCCAAACTCGTCGTGACCACACTCGTGATGGCGCCGACCATGACCTTCCTGGTGATGCCCCAAATCACCCGGATGCTGCGGCCCTGGCTGCTCCGACGGCCCGCCATTCGCACCCGGCGCCCGTAGCCCGGAGGCCGGCGGCCGGCGGCCGGAGGCCGGCGGCCGGCGGCCGGCGGCCGTTTCTTAGAGCGCCCTGTGCCGGTGAGCGCGATTCTGGGGAGATGGCCTCTGAGATCCGCTCGTCAAACCGTCTCCCGAGCAGTGCGATCCCGGCTGCCGTGGTCGTCGTCCTGGTCATTGCCACCGGGTCGGCCCTGAAGTCGGCGACCGGGTGGACATCCGTGGAAATGGGCGTGCTGCGCCGGGTGAATCTGGCACACACACCGGCACTCGACGAGTTCGCGCTCACCATCGACTGGCTGTTCGGCCCTCCCGTCGCCGTCATGCTCGTGCTGCTCGGCGGCGTCACCCTCCTGCTGGTCACCCGGCAGCCCCGGACGGCCATCCGGTTCATGGCGATCGTGATGGTCCCGTGGCTGGGCACCGAGGTGGTCAAGCTGCTCGTGCAGCGTCCACGCCCCGACATCCCTTCCCTCGCCCATGTCCTGGTGCTCGAACCGGGCGGTCTCAGCTTCCCGAGCGGTCACACGAGTTTCGCCGCGTGCCTCCTCCTGGGTTTGCTCGTCGTCGCCCGCGGACGGCGGTGGCGCCCGGTGCTCGCCGGGGCGGGAACGGTCGTGGTGCTCTCGGTGGCCTGCTCCCGGGTGTACCTGGGGGTGCACTACCCGACTGACGTGGCCGCGTCGATCGTGTACGCGACCGCCGGTGTCACAGTCGCCAATGCGCTCTGGTCGATGCTCCCGGTGCCACACTGGAGCGAACGTCGACCCGCCGCCGACGCGGTACCCGGAGAGGTGAGGAGCCCCTGATGCCAGCTGAGAGCACCCCTCGTGCCCGGCTGCTCCTGATCGAGGACGACCCCCGGCTGGGCCCGATGATCCAGCAGGTGCTGGCGGAAACCTACGACGTCACCCTGGCCACCGACGGTGCGGAGGGGCTCGCCGCAGGCCTGGCCCGTGAGTTCGACGTGATGGTCATCGACCGGCGACTTCCGTCGCTGGACGGATTGGGCGTCGTCGACGCGCTCCGGCGCAAACTGGTCACGACCCCGATCCTCCTCCTCACGGCGCTGGGCACCACCCGCGACAAGGTCGACGGGCTCGACATGGGCGCGAACGACTACCTCGTCAAGCCGTTCGAGTTCGACGAGCTGCTCGCCCGGCTGCGGGCCATCCGTCGGGTGTTCACCGGAGAGGGGCGAACCCTGTCGGTCGGCGGATGGGAGTACTACCCGGACAGCCGGACGATCTACTCCCCCTACGACGGGCGCGTCCTGCTGACGGAGAAGGAGAACCAGCTCCTCAGACTCCTGGCCGAGGCCCCGCAACGCACGTTCTCCCGCCAGCAGATCCTGAATTCCGTCTTCAGCGCCGGGGACACCGCCGGCACCGTCGACACCTACGTGCACTACCTCAGGCGCAAGACCGACACCGACATCGTCCTGACCGTGCGCGGTCGGGGCTACCGCCTGGGCCAGCCGTGACCCGCGCGGGGCGACCGATCGTCGACAGCGACACGCTCGCGATTCGTCGTGCCTCACGCATCATCGGCACCCAGATCGCGATCGCGTGCACGGCCGTCGTCGTCGTCGTGATCCTGGCCGTTGTCGTCTACATCCTGTCGGAGATATCCGTCGCCGAGCTCGTCGAACCGGTGCCCGACCCCGACAATCTGAAGGTCGGTGCGGTCGGGCTCCTGCGCGCGGCCGCGGTGCTCGGCGTCGCCCTGATCATCCTGGCCGGCGTGATGAGCTGGGCGGTCGCACGGCGGGCGGTGCAACCCCTCGGGGACGCCCTGCGCATCCAGCGGGCCTTCGTCGCCGACGCAAGCCACGAACTGCGCACGCCCATCGCCGTGCTGGATGCCCGCCTGCAGATCCTGCAGCGGGCGCTTCCCGCGGACGGCCCCTCCTCGGCTGTCGTCGCCGAGCTGCGGAGCGACGCAAAGAGGCTGATCGGGATCGTCAACGACCTGCTCGAATCGGCGGAGATCGGCGGTTCGGCGCCGACCGAGGACAGCGTCGTCGACGTGAACGCCGCGGTCGGGGTCGCCGTGGAGTCGATGGCGCTGATCGGGGCGGAGAAACAGGTCACGGTGAAGCTGGACGCCCCGGATGCCGCGACCGCCCGGGTGCCGGCATCCGCCATCACCCGGTGCGTCGTCGCGATGCTGGACAACGCCCTGCGGTTCGCGCCGACGGGCTCCGTCGTCTCCGTGCAGGTGGCCGTGACGAAGAAGACCGTATCGGTCACGGTGCGGGACCGCGGTCCGGGCATCCAGGGAATCGAACCGAACCGCATTTTCGATCGCTTCGCCCACTCCGAATCGGCCGCCGACGAAGTGGGTGTCACCCGCACCGGCTTCGGCATCGGCCTGTCCCTCGTGCGCGAAATCGCGGTTCGCTACGGCGGTTCCGTCACGGTCGCTGACGGCTCCGCTGAGGGCACGGCGATCTCGTTCACTGTGCCCCGGGCGCGCACTCCCTGATTCTCACCTGCTCCAGTGCAGAATCCCTACCTCTGTGGAAAGTCTTAGACCGCGCGCGGTTCGCTGGTGAGATGACTTCATCCCTGATCCGCACCCCGTCACCGTCTCGGCGCATTCTGAACAAGGTTCCGGAGGTGACCCTCGTCTTCTGGGTGATCAAGGTTCTCGCCACCACGGTGGGTGAAACGGCGGCAGACTTCCTGAACGTGGACCTCGGCCTGGGCCTCGGCATCACGTCGATCGTCATGGCCGTGCTGCTCGTCGCGGCCTTGTTGGCACAGTTCCAGCTTCGCCGGTACATCCCGGCCGTCTACTGGCTGTCGGTGGTCCTGATCAGCGTCGTGGGCACACTCATCACCGACAATCTCACCGACAGTCTCGGCGTGCCGTTGGGGATCACCACCGTGGTCTTCGCCATCGCCCTGGCGGCGACGTTCACGGTCTGGTTCGTGTCGGAGAAGACCCTCTCGATCCACTCCATCTTCACAACGCGGCGGGAGACGTTCTACTGGCTGGCTGTGCTGTTCACCTTCGCACTGGGCACCGCGGCGGGCGACCTCGTGGCAGAAAGCCTGAACCTCGGTTTCCTCGTCGCCCTCCTCGTCTTCGCCGCGGCGATCGCCCTCGTCGCGGTCGCGTACTTCTTCTTCCGCCGGGGCGCCGTGCTCGCATTCTGGATCGCCTACATCCTGACCCGCCCGCTCGGAGCGTCGATGGGCGACCTGCTGTCCCAGCCCACCGCCGACGGTGGACTCGCACTCGGTACGACGGGAACGAGCGCTCTGTTCCTGGCCGTGATTGTGACGCTGGTGCTCGTTCTGACCGTGCGGTCCAGACGGGCCGATTCCGTCGCCGCGGTCGCGGCCTGATCGATCAGGACGGGACAGCGAATATGGGAAGCATTATTCTCGCGGCAGTGCCCGCCTCCGGGCTGCTCGATCCGCAGGCGGTGATCTCCGGCGCCGGAGTCTGGGGGCTGGCGGTCGTCTGCGCCATCGTCTTTGCGGAAACCGGGCTGCTCGTCGGCTTCTTCCTCCCCGGCGACACTCTCCTGTTCTTCACCGGCGTGCTCGCTCTCAGCGGCGTGATCAGCCAGCCGCTCTGGATCGTCGTCCCTGCCATCGCCCTGTCGGCCGCGCTCGGCGATCAACTCGGCTATGTGATCGGGCGGAGGTCCGGCCCCCGGATTTTCGATCGGCGCGAGTCCGGCCTCTTCAGCAGGAAGAGCGTGAAGAGAACCCAGGGCTTCTTCGACCGGTTCGGCCCCGCGGCAGTGACGGTCGCCCGATTCGTGCCCGTCGTTCGCACGTTCGCTCCCGTCGCCGCGGGCGTCGGCACGATGCCGCGGCGTCTGTTCACGATGTTCAACCTCGTCGGCGCCGCCGTGTGGTCGAGCGCTGTCGTGCTCCTCGGCTTCGGGCTGGCGCACATCCCGGGGGTGGCGGATTTCGCCGCCCGCTACATCGATCTCATCCTGATCGGAATCGTCGTCGCATCCGTCCTGCCGCTTCTGGTCAAAGCCGTGATCGGGCGCCAGCGCCCCGCGTGAACGGGATCGGGCGACGTCCCCGTGCCACCCCGCGCCCAACCTCGCGCCCTACCTCGCGCCCTACGCGGTCGGCGCCAGCCGCGCCGCGATCACCAGCAGCGCCGGCACCGAGGCCAGGGTGGTGACGAGCACGGTGTCGCGGGTCACCACGACGCCGCGGTCGTACCGGGCGGCGAAATTGAAGATGTTCTGCGCGGTCGGCAGCGCCGCGATGGTCACCGCCGCGAACAGTTCCGGGGCGCCCAGGTCGAACACGAATCGGCCGAACAGGTACGCGATGACTGGCATCACGGCGACCTTGATCACGGATGCCGCGGCGACCCGGCCGCGCCCGGAACCAGCCTTGAGCAGCCGTTCCCCGTGCAGCGACATGCCGAACGCCAGGAGCACCATCGGGATCGCGGCCCCGCCGAGCAACTCGAGCGGGGCCATCACCGCGGCCGGCACGGTGATTCCCGAGATGGCCACCAGCACCCCGGCCGCGGACGCGAGGATGATCGGATTGCGCAGCGGCTGGGTGACGATTCCGGCCAGCGACAGTCGTCCCCGGGTCGAGACGTCGAGGATTCCCAGAATGAGCGGGGCGAGCACGAGCAGCTGGAGCAGCAGCACCGGGGCCACGTACCGGGCGCTGCCGAGCACGTACAGGGCCACCGGCAGGCCGATGTTGTTGGCGTTGACGTAGCTCGACGAGGCCGCGCCGAGCACGGTCTCGGCGACCGGGGTGCGGAAGAAGACCCGGGCGATCAGGAGGTACAGGCCCGCGCCGACCGCGATGCTGCACAGCGTGGTCAGGAGGAACGTTGAGAACAGCACCCGGGCATCCGCGTGGGACAGCACCGTGAACAGCAGCGCCGGCGACGCCACGAAGAACGCCACCCGGTTGAGCACCCGGCCGCCGCCCGGCCCGGCGATCCCGGCACGCTCGATCAGGTAGCCCACCAGGATCACGAACCCGATGATGGAGAATCCGACCAGAACACCAACCATTCGATCGAGCATAGGGCCGCCCCCGGGCGTCGAACGGGCTGCCGCATCCAGTGGGGTCTTTCAGCACCAGGTGAAGGGGGAACGGCGGTGGAACCCGAGGGTCGCGGTTGGTTTCGCTGGGCAGACGGATGCTCCGCGCCCCTGACCCTGTGGCTCGCCCACGAGACGCGGTCGGCCCACCTGCCCGGTTCCTCCACAATGCCTGTTTGATCAGGTTATCCACAGTGTGCACGGCTGCCGGTGCAGTGTCGGTGGGTGCCTCTAGCGTGTTCCTCATGAAGCCGTCAGTGTTCGAAGAGCGAGAGGCCATGGGCCTCCATTTCGACGCCATTGCCGAGGCAGAA
>NZ_SOGM01000093.1:0-37291 GCF_004403545.1 Cryobacterium sp. TmT2-59
CCCGCATCCTGCGCTACATCAAGCCGGACTTCGTGCACGTGTTCGTCGACGGCCGGATCGCCGAGCAGGGCGGCCCCGAACTCGCCGACCGCCTCGAAGACGAAGGCTACGATCGCTTTTTGACCGAAGCAAACGTAGGCTAGTCGCATGGTTTCAACGCTGACTCCGGCGCGATTCGATGAAATCGAAGAGGCGCTCAAAGACGTGATGGACCCGGAACTCGGCATCAACGTCGTGGACCTGGGCCTCATCTACGACCTGGGCTGGGATGACGAGAACGACGCCCTGATCATCCACATGACGCTGACGTCGGCGGGCTGCCCGCTCACGGACGTGCTCGAAGAACAGACCGCCGAGGCCCTGGACGGGGTCGTCGACCAGTTCCGCATCAACTGGGTCTGGATGCCGCCGTGGGGACCGGAGAAGATCACCGATGACGGACGAGACATGATGCGCGCCCTGGGCTTCTCCATCTGACGACCTGATCACGAATAAGGGGCACCCGCCATTCGGCGGGTGCCCCTTATTCGCGGGTGCCCCTTATTCGTTGTGCGTCACGCTCTCAGGCCTTTTTCACCACACTGGACTTCAGCTGCATGGAGACACCCTCGATCCGGCAGGAAATGTCGTGGTCGCCCACGCCGTCCACCAGGCGGATGTCGCGAACCTTCGTGCCCACCTTGATCACCGTGGAACTGCCCTTGATCTTCAGGTCCTTCACGACGGTCACGTTGTCGCCGTCGGCGAGCACCGAGCCGAAGGCATCCTTGATGGTGGTGTCCGGGGCGGCCTCCGCCTCCGGGGCCGCTTCGGCGGCCCACTCGTGCCCGCAGAGCGGGCAGACCAGGAGCGCGCCCATCTCGTAGGTCAGGTCGCTGGAGCATTCAGGGCACAGAGGCAGGGACTCATTCACCGTCCCATCATAATCCAGGCCCACTGCTGGCGCAGTCCGAGCTGTCAAGCCTTGGTGACCGTGACCGACACCGGAGTGGCGTTCGAGAAGAGGTCGAGCACGGGGCAGTGCTCATCGACGGTGGAGCGGAGTTCCTGGTAGCGCTCGTCTGATTCCGGTCCGGTGATGCTGATCGTCAGGCGCACATCGGTGAACCCGGCGCGGACGCTCTGATCGATGCCGAAGAGATTGCGCACGTCGAGGTCCGCGTCCGCGATGACATCGATCTCGTCCACCTGGATACCCAGGGACTGGGCGTAGAGGCGGTAGACGACGACCTGGCAGGAGATGAGCGCTCCGAGCGCCACCTCGACCGGGCTCGCCGCGACGTCGTCTCCGGCGAGGGCGCCCGGCTCGTCGACCACGAAAACATGCTTGCCGGCCGTGATTCGGCTGGCGACCGAACCCTCGGCGGTTCCCCGCACGCGATAGGTCAGCTGGGCATTCGAGGCGTCCGCGGCAATGCTGTCGTGCCACGTGGAGCCGGCGATGCTGAGTCGCTCGGCCCGCTCCGCGGAGAGGTCGGACGGGGCAAGAGTGGTATCCAGAATTGTCATGACGCAACCCTAGAAGCCGGTGCGCGTCCGCGTCCTCCGACCGGTCACACTGCGTCATCAACGGCTCCGATCGCAGACATGGAACGCTATTACAGTGATTGGAATGGTAATCTAAGTACATGTCTGAGGCCCCGAGACCCGCAGAATCACGCCGATCGGCTCAATCAGTGGCGACCCGAACGGTGATCCTGGCGGCCGCCCAGCGCCTGATGCTGGAACGCGGCTATATCCCCACCTCCATCGCGGCGATCGCGGCGGAGGCCGGCGTGGCGGTGCAGACCATCTACAACAGCGTGGGCGGCAAGGCCGAACTGCTTTCCGCCGTGCTCGACCTCTCGGCAGCGGGTCCTGACGCCCCGGGTCCGGCTCCCGAGTCCGTCGCGAGGCGCTACGCGGAGGCGCGCACCGCAGGGGACGTCATCCGGACCCTCGTCGACGGCATCGTCACGGCGAACGAACGCTCCGCCGCGGTGCACCGGGTGATCATTCAAGCGGCCGGTGTCGATGCGGACGTTGAGAAGCTGGAGATCCGGCGTTCCACCCAGCGGCTCCACGCCTACGGGTCGGCGGCATCCGCGCTACGAGCTCGGCGGGGTCTGCGCAGCGGGCTGAGCGATCACGAGGCGGCGGCAGCCATCTGGGCGCTCGGCCACCCGCAGGCATTCCGGTCGCTGGTCACCGACCTCGGCTGGTCCGGACCGGCGTACCGTGACTGGCTCGTCAAGTCACTTCAAGGGGCGCTTTCGTAGCTCGGCGGACTCCGGAGGGCAAACGAACAAATATACTTGAAAGCTGGCCCGTCTGGGCCTCCTCATTCCACGACCTCCCCGAACGGACTATTGCTGTGCTCAGTGTGCAAAATCTCGAAATCCGAGTTGGGGCGCGCGTGCTCATGGAAGACGTCAGTTTCCGGGTCTCGGCCGGTGACAAGATCGGCCTGGTCGGCCGTAACGGTGCCGGCAAGACGACGCTGACCAAGACGCTGGCCGGTGAGACGGTGCCGACCAACGGCTCCATCGACCGCACCGGCGAGATCGGTTACCTGCCCCAGGACCCGCGCTCGGGTGACCCGGACATGCTGGCGCGCACGCGCATCCTCGACGCCCGCGGCCTCGGCACGATTTCGCTCGGGCTCGCCCAGGCCGGGATCGACATGGGCAGCGACGACCCCAAGGTCAGCGCCAAGGCGATGCGCACGTACGGCAACCTCACCGACGAGTTCAACGCCCTCGGCGGCTATGCGGCCGAGGCCGAGGCGGCATCGATCGCCAGCAATCTCAACCTGCCGGACCGCATCCTCGACCAGCAGCTCCGAACCCTGTCCGGTGGCCAGCGCCGCCGCATCGAACTCGCCCGCATCCTGTTCTCGGCCGCAGAGACGATGATCCTCGACGAGCCCACCAACCACCTCGACGCCGATTCCGTCGTCTGGCTGAGGGAATTCGTGAAGAACTACCGCGGCGGCTGCATCATCATCAGTCACGACATCGAGCTCGTCGGCGACACCGTGAACCGGGTCTTCTACCTCGATGCCAACCGCATGGTCATCGACATCTACAACATGAACTGGAAGAACTACCAGCGCCAGCGTGTTGCCGACGCGGACCGGCGTAAAAAGGAGCGAGCCAACGCGGAGAAGAAGGCCTCGACCCTGCAGCTGCAGGCCGCGAAGTTCGGCGCCAAGGCGAGCAAGGCCGCGGCGGCCCACCAGATGGTCGCGCGGGCCGAGAAACTCCTCTCCGGGCTGGATGCCGTGCGAGCCGTCGATCGGGTGGCCAAGCTGCGTTTCCCCGAGCCGTCTCCCTGCGGGCGCACCCCGCTGATGGCCACCGATCTCTCGAAGAGCTACGGTTCCCTCGAAATCTTCGCCGCCGTCGACCTCGCCGTCGACCGCGGCTCGAAGGTCGTCATCCTCGGTCTCAACGGTGCAGGCAAGACGACCCTTCTGCGCATGCTCGCCGGGGTGGACCAGCCAGACACCGGCGAGATCGTACCCGGGCACGGATTACGGATCGGCTACTACGCCCAGGAGCACGAGACGATCGACGTCAAGCGCAGCGTGCTGGAGAACATGGTGTCCTCGTCGCCGAACATCAGCGAGATGGAAGCACGCCGTGTCCTGGGCTCGTTCCTCTTCACCGGGGACGACTCGCACAAACCGGCCGGCGTCCTGTCCGGCGGCGAGAAGACTCGACTGGCCCTGGCGATGATCGTGGTGTCGGGAGCGAACGTTCTGCTGCTTGACGAACCGACCAACAACCTCGACCCGGCCAGCCGTGAGGAGATCCTCGACGCCCTGGCGCACTATGCCGGCGCTGTCGTCCTGGTCAGCCACGATGAGGGTGCGGTCGAAGCGCTCAACCCCGAACGGGTCCTGATCATGCCGGACGGCACCGAGGACCACTGGAACAAGGACTACCTCGACCTCATCACGCTGGCCTGATCAGTTCACGCCGGCCTGGCCGGTTCACGCTGGCCTGATCACCGCGGTGAACCCGCTTAACGCGGGCTGTCGATGAGGTCGTCCTCGATCTCCGAATCGCTGCGCGGACGAGCAGCCGCGCGGCGCGCCCGAGCTGCAGCCCGCACTCGCTCGGTCGGGTCGTCGATGTTCACGCTGCGGAACTCCTGACGGATGGCCCAGCCCAGCCCCACGAAGCCCATCAGGGCGAAGACGAACCACTGGAACGCATAGGACAGGTGCGGCCCCTCGTCCTTCACCGGGCGGGTGACGGCGACCGGCCGGTCCGCCGGGGCCGGATCCTCCGACGCCATCAGCCCGTAGGCCCCGGTGTAGGTCGGGGCGTCCAGTCGCGCGGCCACCTCGGTCAGGTTGATCGTGGCGATCTGGTTTCCCCGGGCCGAACGACCGGCCAGGGACGGTTCCCCGGCCTTCAGGCGCGCGACGACGGTGACCTGGCCGGCCGGGGCGTTGGGCACCGAAGCGGGGGCCTCCGAGGTTTCCCCGGTCGGCAGCCAGCCTCGGTCGACGATGAAGACGGAGCCGTCGGCGAGGAGCAGGGGAGTGAGTACCTCGAAACCGGGGTTGATGTTGAGCGGGCGGTTGCGCACGATCAGCTCATCCTCGCTCAGGTAGGTGCCGGTCATCTCCACCGGCAGCCACTTCTGCGACTCGGAGAAGGACCCGCGCGTTGGCAGAGCCTCCTTGAGCGGCACGGGTGTCGCACCGTAGTTGGCCTCCACCCTTCTGATTTCCGCGAGGGCCTGATCCCGGCGGGCAATCTGCCACAGCCCGAGCCCGGCGCACACCGCGGCGAAGAGGATGGTCACCGCGAGGTAGCCGGCCCAGCGCCGGGTGAACGCGAACCTCCAACCGGTCACGCCGGTTCCGCTTCCGGCGAGGGGGCGAGCGGGACCACGGATACCGGGAAGTCCCGGCTGGCCAGGAAATCCCGGAGATAGTCGACGTGCTCGTCACAGGCGAGCCAGGTCTTGACCCGGTCGGCGGAGTGGATGCGGGGATTGCGCCAGTCCACCCGCCAGCCCGCAGCCTCGCGGCATCCAGCCCGGGAGCACGTCGTCTTCTCTGGCTCAGTTCCGAGCCCGATCACGTTCCGCTCTCATCCTTGTCCGGCAGCCGGTGTACCTGGATCGCGCCCGGCCTTACCACGGTGGCACGGGCGCCCCCGCCCTGCACGTTCGCCACGACGACGGCGAAGTAGGGCAGTGCGATCGCACCGATGGCGCACAGGAGCAGCCACCAGCCCTGCACGAAGAGCATCAGCACGATGCAGACCATGCGGATGCCCATGGCGATCGAATACTTGATCATCCGGGATCGCCGCTCCTCATCGGGTGAAGGCGGGAGAGTGGTGATCGACTGCTGTTTCATGAGTGCCATCGATTCGGTCAGTCGGTGAAGTTTTCCGTGTTAAGCCTACGTCTCGTCGAACGATGACCTGCACCGCCTAAACTGGAATATACGTGCGCACGGTGTTCGTTCGCTGGGAAGAGATAGGACCCGCAAATGACGACTGGCCGCACCGTTCTTGTCACCGGCGGAAACCGCGGAATCGGTTTCTCCATCGCCGAGGAGTTCGTCCGCCAGGGCCACCGGGTGGCCGTGACGGCGAGAAGCGGCGAGGGCCCCGCCGGCAGCCTGACCGTGCGCGCCGACGTGACCAATGCCGCCTCGATCGACGCCGCCTTCACCGAGATCGAAGCCGCCCTGGGCCCGGTGGAAGTTGTCGTCGCCAACGCCGGCATCACCCGCGACACCCTGCTGATGCGCATGACGGAGGAGGATTTCACGTCGGTCATCGACACCAACCTCAGCGGGGCGTTCCGCGTGGTCAAGCGGGCGTCGAAGGGCATGCTCAAGGCCCGATTCGGCCGCATCGTGCTGATCTCCAGCGTGGTCGGCCTGCACGGGTCGGCCGGACAGGTCAACTACTCCGCGTCCAAGAGCGGCCTGATCGGTCTGGCCCGCTCGGTCACCCGGGAACTCGGTGCCCGAGGGATCACGGCCAACGTCGTGGCCCCCGGCTTCATCGAGACCGACATGACGGCCCAGCTGTCCGAGTCACAGCAGGCCGATTACAAGCGAAGCATCCCGGCCGGCCGTTTCGCCACACCGGGTGAGGTCGCGCGTGTCGTCACCTGGCTCGCCGGCGACGATGCCGCCTATATCTCCGGCGCGGTCATCCCCGTCGACGGCGGCCTGGGCATGGGGCACTAACCGCGCAGCCCCAGCATCGGGAGCACCTGGCTGAGGTCCCGGATGTCGATGGCCAGGTCGGCCTGTTCCCTGACCACCGGCTTCGCGTTGAATGCGATCCCGAGCCCGGCGGCGTGCAGCATCTGCAGGTCGTTGGCCCCGTCCCCGACGGCGACGGTCTGGGGGAGCGCGACGCACTCCAGTGCGGCCCACTCGCGCAATGTGGCCGCTTTGGCCGCCGCGTCGATGATCGGGCCGAGCAGGCCGCCGGTCAGGCGCCCGTCGGCCACCTCGAGACGGTTGGCTCGCCAGTGGTCCAGTCCGAGAGTCTCGGCGAGGGGGTCGAGGATCTCATGGAACCCGCCCGAGACGACTCCGATCAGACTCCCGTTCGAATGCAGGCCGGCGATCAGATTGGGCACCCCGAGGGTGGGGCGGACCAACCGCCCCACCTCCTCGAACACGCCGGTGGGAAGACCCGCGAGGGTCCGCACCCGCTCCCGCAGGCTCTCGGCGAAATCGATCTCGCCGAGCATCGCCCGTTCGGTCACCTCGGCGACCAGGGCCAGCGAGCCCGCCGCGTCCGCGAGCAGCTCGATCACCTCGTTCTCGATCAGCGTGGAGTCGGCGTCCAGGACCACGAGGAAACGCGCGGGACCGGTCACGGGTTGACGTGCACTCCCTTGCCCACCACGGTGATGCCGGAATCGGTGACGCTGAACCCGCGGGCCCGGTCACGGTCATGGTCGACCCCGACCTCGGCGCCGGCGGCGACGACCACGTTCTTGTCCAGGATGGCCCGGCGCACGGTCGCGCCCGCCTTGATCTGCACCCGGTCGAAGACAATCGAGTCGACGACCTGGGCACCGGAATCGATTGCGGCCCACGGGCCGAGGACGCTGCGTTCGATGTGCGCACCCGAGATGACACAGCCCAGGGACACGATCGAGTCGATCATGGTGCCGAGGAAGCCCCGCCCGTCGCGCACGAACTTCGCCGGCGGCGAGTTCAGCTGCTGGCTGAAGATCGGCCACTTCTGGTTGTAGAGGTTGAACACGGGCAGGGCGCTGATCAGGTCCTGGTGCGCCTCGAAGAACGAGTCGATGGTACCCACATCGCGCCAGTAGTCGCGGTCGCGGTCGGTGGACCCGGGCACGTCGTTGAGCTTGAGGTCATAGACCCCCGCCTCGCCGCGGGACACGAAGTCAGGGATGATGTCGCCGCCCATGTCGTGGCTCGAGTCGGTACGTTCCCCGTCGCGGAGAACGGCCTCGATCAGGGCATCCGTGTTGAAAACGTAGTTGCCCATGGACGCGAAGACCTCATGCGGCGCATCGGCGAGGCCGATGGCGTCCTTCGGCTTCTCCCGGAAGTCGCGGATGCGATCCGGGGTGGCCGCGTCGACCTCGATCACGCCGAACTGGTCGGCGAGGGCGATCGGCTGACGGATGGCCGCGACGGTCGCCGCCGCTCCCGAGGCGATGTGCGCCTGGATCATCTGGCTGAAGTCCATGCGGTAGACGTGGTCGGCGCCGACGACGACGACGATGTCGGGCTTCTCGTCGTGGATCAGGTTGAGGCTCTGCAGGATCGCGTCGGCCGAACCGCTGAACCAGCGTTTGCCGAGGCGCTGCTGCGCGGGCACGGAGGCGATATAAGAGTTGAACAGGCCGCCGGAGACGTGCCAGGTCTGGGACACATGCCGGTCGAGGCTGTGTGACTTGTACTGGGTGAGCACGACGAGTTGCGTGAGCCCGGAGTTGATCAGATTTGACAAGGCGAAGTCAATCAGCCGGTAATGACCCCCGAAGGGCACCGCCGGTTTCGCACGGTCCTCGGTCAACGGCATAAGCCGCTTACCTTCTCCGCCGGCGAGCACGATTCCGAAGATCTTCTTTGACTGCATGACTTCAGAGTAGGGCCATTCCATGCCTCGATCCAGCACGTGTCGGTGTGTCACGGGCCAGCCTGCGCTAGCTTTGCCTCATGCGAGTCGATCTACTTACGAAGGAATACCCCCCGGAGATTTACGGCGGGGCTGGCGTGCACGTCGCGGAGCTTGTTCGAGCCCTCCGCACCGACATCGATGTGGTGGTGCGGTGCTTCGGCGCAGCGCGGGACGCCCCCGATACGTTCGCTTACGATGTGCCGACCGAGCTCGCGGATGCGAACGCGACCCTGGCCACGCTCGGCGTGGACCTCCAGATGGCCCAGGACGTGCAGGGTGCCGACATCGTGCACTCGCACACCTGGTACGCCAACGGCGCCGGCCACCTCGCCAAGCTGCTGCACGGAGTCCCGCACGTGGTGACGGCGCACAGCCTCGAGCCCCTCCGGCCGTGGAAGGCCGAGCAGCTCGGCGGCGGCTACCGGGTCTCCAGCTGGATCGAGCGCACGGCCTTCGAGGCCGCGGATGCCGTCATCGCCGTGAGCGGGGGCATGCGCCGCGACATCCTCCGCAGTTACCCGGCGCTGGACGAGTCCCGCGTGCAGGTCGTTTACAACGGCATCGACCTCGAACGGTGGAAGCCGACCGAAGACGAGGACGTCGTGCGGGGGCTGGGCATCGACCCGGACCGTCCCGCCGTGGTCTTCGTGGGCCGCATCACGAGGCAGAAAGGCCTGCCCTACCTGCTCCGCGCCGCTGCGACCCTCCCGCCGGACGTTCAGCTCGTGCTCTGCGCCGGTGCGCCGGACACCCCGGGCATCATGGCCGAGGTCACCGCGGGCGTCGAAGCGTTGCAGCGGGAACGTTCCGGCGTGGTCTGGATCGACCGTCTCCTGCCGCAGCACGAGCTCGCGGCCGTGCTCACCGCCGGCACCGTCTTCGTCTGCCCGTCGGTCTACGAACCGCTCGGCATCGTCAACCTGGAGGCCATGGCCTGCGGGCTGCCGGTAGTGGGAACGGCGACCGGCGGCATCCCCGAGGTCGTTGCCGACGGTGTCACCGGCCGGCTGGTGCCGATCGACCAGGCCACCGACGGAACCGGGACGCCCATCGACCCGGATCTCTTCGTGGCCGACCTGTCCCGCACGCTGATCGAGGTGCTCTCCGACCCGGCGCTGGCCGCCGAAATGGGCCGGGCCGGGCGCGTCCGTGCGGAACAGAAGTTCAGCTGGAGCCAGATCGCCACCCGCACCCGGGAGATCTACGCGTCACTGCTCTGAGCCTGGAAGTGAAGTACTGAGCCCAGAAGTACTGAGCCCAGAACGGCTATCCGCGTGGTGCGGCGCCGGGCCTGCGTGCCCCGCGCCGCACCACGGCAGATAGCATGGCTCTATGGTCAACGTTCTTCACTTCACCGACGTCTCCGTCGTCCGGGATGGCACAACCATCCTCGACTCAGTGAATTGGAGTGTTGATGACGACCAGCGCTGGGTGATTCTCGGCCCGAACGGCGCCGGGAAAACGACCCTCCTGCAGATCGCGGCCGCACTCGTGCACCCCTCCAGCGGAAGCGCGGAAGTGCTCGAAGAGCCGATCGGTCGCACCGACCTGTTCGAGCTCCGCCCGCGGATCGGATTCGCCTCCACTGCCATGGCCCGTAAGGTACCCGCGAACGAAAAGGTCCTCGACGTCGTCATGACGGCCGCCTACTCGGTCACGGGTCGCTGGACCGAGGAATACGAGGCGATCGACGAACGACGGGCCCAGCGCGTTCTCAGCGAGTGGAAGCTCGACACGCTGGCCGACCGCAAGTTCGGCACCCTCAGCGACGGCGAGCAGAAGCGCGTGCAGATCGCCCGGTCCGTCATGACCGACCCTGAGGTTCTGCTCCTGGACGAGCCGGCGGCCAGCCTGGACCTGGGCGCGCGCGAGGAACTTCTCCAACTGCTCGGCGGGTATGCGAGCGAGCCGCAGTCCCCGGCCATCATCATGGTCACCCACCACGTCGAGGAGATCCCCCTCGGTTTCACGCATGCGCTGCTGCTCAACGGGGGCCGTGTCGTCAGTGCCGGTCCGCTGGCGGAGGCCCTGACCGCGGAATCCCTCACCGAATCATTCGGGCTGCCGATCGAGCTGCGCGAGACCGACGGGCGTTTCGGCGCCCGAGCGGCCTGACCGCCACGGATGGCCCTCACTGCGGCAGGATTCTGCTAAACTTGACAGTCGGTCCTCGGACCGCACATTTTTTCTGCCGTAACTGGCGAGTCTGAACTCGCTAATCGAAGCGCAACTCACCAATCGAACAGCAATAAGGAAGTCTTCATGAAGTCTGACATTCACCCCACGTACGCTCCCGTGGTTTTCCGCGACCTGGCGTCGGGTGCGACGTTCCTTACCCGTTCGACGGTCTCCAGCTCCAAGACCATCGAGTGGACTGATGGAACCACCTACCCGGTCATCGACGTTGAGATCTCGTCGGAGTCGCACCCTTTCTACACCGGCAAGCAGCGCATCATGGACTCGGCCGGACGCGTCGAGAAGTTCAACTCGCGGTACAAGGGTTTCGGCAAGTAACACCCACCCCATCGCGGCGTAACACGCAAAAGGGCGACCAGCTTCGGCTGGCCGCCCTTTTGCGTGTATTCGCTCGGTCGTTTCTAGCGCTCGGGCCAGGCGCCGGCTGCGACGAACGCAGGGTCACGCTCACGGCGCATGTAGGCCTGGAAGTTTTCGGCCTGCTGCAGGGACCACTGGGCCTGCAGCAGGTGCAGGTCGCCCACCTCGACCGGCAGCGTCTTCACGTGCGCCCGGGCGATGGCCTGGGCCACCCTGCCGGCGGCGACCGCATCCGCCCCGGAGTCATGCGCGTCGTCCAGGGAGACCCCGTAGAACGCGCTCGTGACCTCGAGGGTTCGCTTTCCCTTGCGGTACCGGTCGACGGCCTTGTCGATGACCAGCGGGTCCACGACGGGAGAGGGTGAGACGAGCGGCGACACCCCATAGCGGAGGCACTCGCGGTTGAGCAGGGTCAGGTCGTACGGCGCGTTGTAAGCGACCAGGGGGAGACCGCGGGCCAGATGCTCCCGGATGGTCGCCACGATCTCGGCGACGCCGTCGGCAGCGTCACGCCCGTTCAGCACGGCGTGCTTGGTGGTGATGCCGTGCACATTGGTGGCCTGCACCGGGATGTCGATCCCGGGGTTGAGGAGCCAGTCGACGCGCTCGAGCACCTGCCCGGTCGCATCGATGATGGCCACGGTGGCAGACACGATGCGGCACGTCTCCACATCGATGCCGGTCGTCTCGAGGTCGAAAACGGCGAGGGTATCACTCCAGTTGCTCATGGGGAAAGCCTAGGGCCGACCGCCGTCATCGGATGATGCCGCCCCGTGGAGACCGCCGTTCAGCCGCAGTGCAGCCAGAAGAAACTCTGGGCCCCGAGGGTGAGAGTGAGCGATCCCTCGTCGTCGAAGCTGGGGAAGACCGATCCGCCGAAGACGTCGCGGAGGCCGCTCCCGGCCAGCTGGGGATCCTGGATCCGGACGGCGATGGGGTTGTGCGAAAAGTTGAACACGCACAGCACCGTTTCCGGCTGGTCCCCGAAGCTCGTCCCCGATCCGGCGTACTCGCGAGTGAAGGCGAGCACCGATTCGTGGTCCGTTTGCACGACACGGATCGATCCGAGACCGAAGGTCGGGTGGTTCTTGCGCACATGGATGACGTTGCGCACCCAGTGCAGCAGCGAACTCGACTTGGCCAGGTGCGTCTCGACGTTGGTCTGGGTGTAGTGGTAGACGAGCGACATGACGACCGGGAGCTAGAGCTTGCCGGGGTTCGCGTCCGAGAAGCCGGCGTTCCGGTCCGGGGTCCACTGCATCGGCGTGCGCGAGCTGTCCCGGTCGGGGAGCCAGATATTGTCACCCATGCCGATTTCGTCGCCGTAATACAGGAACGGGCTGCCGGGCAGGGCGAACAGGAGAGCGTGGGCCAGTTCCATCTCGGACCGGGAATTGTCCAGCAGGGGAGCGAGGCGGCGGCGGATACCGAGGTTCGCGCGCATCCGTGGGTCGTACGCGTACCAGCCGTACATCGCCTGCCGGTACTCCTCGCTCACCATCTCCAGGGTCAGTTCGTCGTGGTTGCGCAGGAACACGGCCCAGCCGGCGGCCTCAGGAATGTCCGTCGTCTCGGACAGGACCCGGACGAGTTCGTCGGCCCGTTGCGACCGGAGCGAGTAGAAGATGCGGGGCATCACCGGGAAATCGAAGGCCATGTGACATTTGGGCTCGGCTTCGGAACCCTGGAACGCGGCCACCTCCCGAGGCCACGGGTTGGCCTCGGCGATCATGATCCGGCCCGGCTAGTCCCGGTCGACCATCCTGCGCAGCTTCCGGATGAATTCGTGGGTGGGCGGCTCACCCTCGCCGTTCCCCTCATCCGATTCGTACAGATAGGGGATGGCGTCGAGGCGGAAGCCGTCCACGCCCAGGTCGAGCCAGAACCGCACGACCTCGAAGACGGACTCGTGCACGGCGGGGTTCTCGAAATTCAGGTCGGGCTGGTGCGAGAAGAACCGGTGGAAGTAGAACTGCCGCCGCACGGCGTCGAAAGCCCAGTTCGACTCCTCCGTGTCGGTGAAGATGATGCGGATGTCCGGATACTTCTCATCGGTGTCGCTCCACACGTAGTAGTCGCCGTAGGGGCCCTCCGGGTGTTCCCTGGACTCCTGAAACCAGGCATGCTGGTCAGAGGTGTGGTTCAGCGGGAGGTCAATGACGATGCGCATATTGCGTTCGTGGGCCTTGGTCACGAGCTCCTTGAACTCGTCGAGGGTGCCGAAATCGTGCAGGATCGATCGGTAATCGGACACGTCGTAACCGCCATCCTTGAGCGGGGAGGAGAAAAACGGCGGGATCCAGAGGGCATCGATGCCGAGCCACTGCATGTAGTCGAGCCGTGAGATCAGCCCGGCCATGTCACCGGCGCCGTCCCCGTTGCTGTCGACGAAGGACCGCACCATCACCTCATAGAACACCGCGCGCTTGTACCAGCGCGGGTCGAGGGTGAGACCGGGCAGCTGGATGGGGGCGGTGAAGCTCACGTTGTTCCTTCCTGTCCGCGGGGCACTGAAAGCGAGAGTGATCACCCCGATTCTAGGATCACCGGCCGGTTTTAGGTTCGGATGGGTGACACCCGCCGCCCTAAACTTGGTCTGATGAACGTTCCCTCTCCCTACGACGCGATGCTCGCGCGTATCCCCGTGAATGCCCATACCGTGACCGTGCTCGGAAGCCGTACGCGGTTCTGGGAATACGGAGACCCGGCCGGCGCGACGACGATCGTGATGGTGCACGGCTTCCGGGGAGATCACCACGGGCTCGAACCGGTGGTCGCGCAGCTGCCGGGTTACCGCATGATCTCACCGGACCTGCCGGGCTTCGGCGAGTCGGAGGCGCTGCCGCAGGGCGGCCACGACATCGCCGGCTACGGCCGCTGGCTCGCGGACTTCGTCACGGGACTTGCCCCGACCGGGCGGGTCGTTGTGCTCGGGCACTCCTTCGGGTCCATCGTCGTGGCCGCGTCCGTCGCCGGCGGACTGCCTGCGGACGAGGTGGTGCTGGTCAATCCCATCGCCGCCCCGGCGCTGGCCGGACCGCGGGGCATCCTCACCCGACTGGCCGTGTTCTACTACTGGGCGGGGGCACGGTTGCCGGAGCGGCTCGGCTTCGCCCTGCTGCGCAACCGGCTGATCGTCCGGGTGATGAGCGTGACGATGGCGAAGACCGGGGACCGCGGGCTCCGTCGCTGGATCCACGACCAGCACGACCGGTACTTCTCCGCCTTCGCGGACCGGCGCGTCGTGCTGGAGGCGTTCACCGCCTCCGTCGGCGCCGATGTCAGCGAGTTCGCCGCCCGGATCCGCCAGCCGACCCTGCTCATCGCCGCGGAGAAGGACGACATCACGCCGGTCGCGGCCCAGCACCGCCTGCAGAGACTGTTCCCGGATGCGACCCTGCACGTGATCCCCGGGGTGGGACACCTCATCCACTACGAGGTGCCGGCCCAGGCGGCCGACGCGCTGCGCGGGTTCCTGAGCGAGCGGAACCCGGCATGAGAATCCTCTTCGACTGCCGCTACACCCGGTTCGACCGACACGACGGCATCAGCCGCTACACGGCCGGCCTGGTCACCGAACTGGGCAAACTGCACCCGGTGACAATGCTCATCAACGACCACCGGCAACTCGACCTGCTGCCCGACCTGCCCTGGCAGCTCGTGAGCGCGCCCACCAGCATCCGTGAACCGTTCCTCGCCCGGCAGCTCAACCGGCTCCAGCCGGGCGTCGTGTTCAGCCCCATGCAAACGATGGGGTCCTGGGGGCGGCGATACCACCTGATCCTGACCGTGCACGACCTGATCTACTACCGCAATCCCACCCCGCCGCGAGACCTCCCGGCCTTCGTGCGCGTGCTCTGGCGCCTGTACCACCTGTCCTGGTGGCCGCAACGGATGCTCCTGAACCGCGCAGACGGGGTCGTGACGGTCTCCGCGACCACCCGCGACCTGATCTTGGAACACCGCCTGACCCGTCGGCCGATCACCGTGATCCCCAACGCCGCCGGCGCACTCACGGCCGCGCCGGAACGCCGCCGCACGCCGGCCACCGGCCGGCTCGTGTACATGGGCTCGTTCATGCCCTACAAGAACGTCGACACCCTCGTCCGGGCCGCGGCGGAGCTGCCGGAGCACGAGCTGCACCTGATGAGCCGGGTCCCGGCGCCGGAGCGGGAACGCCTGATCGCGCTCGCCCCGAAGGCCCGGCTGGTCTTCCACGACGGCGTGACCGACGAGGAGTACGTCGATGTCCTGCGTTCGGCGACCGCCCTCGTCAGCGCCTCCCTGGACGAAGGCTTCGGCATCCCCCTGGTCGAGGCGATGGGGCTCGGCCTCCCGGTCGTCGTGAGCGACATTCCCATCTTCCGGGAAATCGGCGGCGACGCCGCGCTGTACTTCGACCCCACCAGTGCGCAGGCCCTCGCGGCCGCGGTGAGGCGGCTCGACGAGCCGGGCGAGTGGGCCGACCGCTCCGGGAAATCCCTCGGCCAGGCCGCCCGCTTCACCTGGCACGACTCCGCCCGGAAGCTTCTGGCGCTGCTCACCGGGCTTGCGTCCGACGGCGGCCGCGGGGCCGGAACCGACACTCGGCCCGGTATCGGCACCGAGGCGGGCACCGAGTCGGCTCAGCCCGTGTAGTGCGTGTTCTCGGCGACGGTGCGCAGGGTCGCGTCGAAATGCTCGAGATGCAGCCGGCCATCCCGCCAGACGAAGTCGTGCACGGAGCCGTTGGCGATGAGCTCGTTCTGACGTGGTCGTTCGCCGGACGTCATGCTCCGGATCAGGGTGCCGATCACTCCGCCGTGGCAGATGACGAGCACCGACTCGCCCGGATGCTCGGCGGACACCAGAGCGAAAGCCGGCAACACCCGGTCCAGCACCGCCTGGCGCGTCTCCAGGCCGGGGACGGCGACCCCGTCGGGAAAGCGACGCTGGCGTTCGGCGAAGGTCAGGCCTTCGATTTGGCCGTGGTGGCGTTCGGTGAGGGCCGGGATGACCTCCGGCCCGGGCAGTCCCAGCTCCCCGGCGATGATCCGGGCGGTCTCATGCGCCCGGTCCAGCGGACTGGTGACAATCCTGTCCCAGTGGTGGGCACGCAGGCGCAACCCGGCCTCGGCGGCCTGGGCGCGGCCGGTCGAATTCAGCGGGATGTCCGTGCTGCCCTGGATCCGGGTGTGAAGGTTCCACTCGGTCTGGCCGTGGCGCACGATCGAGAGCCTGGTCATCCGAGCCGCACTGCCAGCCCCGCCAGCGACTCCGACGTGCCGGCCTCCAGCTTGATCAGGGCGCGCCCGTCGCCCTTGGTCTCGCCCCGGTTGATCACGACGATGGGCAGCTTGCGCCGGCGGGCCTGCTCGAGGAGCCGGATGCCGGAGTTGACGAACAGGGATGAGCCGGCGATGACCAGCGCCTCGGCCCCGGAGACCAGGGCGGTGGCCTCGGTGAATTTCACGGTCGGAACGAGTTCCCCGAAGAAGACCACGTTGGGCTTGAGCATCCCGCCGCAGACCGTGCAGCCGGGCACGGTGAAACCGTCGACGTCGGTGACCTCCGCGTCGCCGTCCGGGGCCGATCGCACCGATTCCTGCACCAGTAGGGCCGGATTGGACGCCTCGAGTCGGGCGGCGATGCTGTCCCGGCCGAACGCCTGACCGCAGTCCAGGCAGACGACGAGGTCCATGGAGCCGTGCAGGTCCACGACGTGCCGGGACCCGGCCCTGGTGTGCAGGCCGTCGACGTTCTGGGTGATGACCCCCGAGATCGCGCCGCTCTGCTCCAGCCGGGCGAGGGACCGATGCCCCAGGTTGGGTTCCGCCTCCCGGAATCGGCGCCAGCCGAGGTGGCTGCCGGCCCAGTAGCGTTTGCGGGCACGTTCGTCGCCGACGAAAGTCTGGAAATTCATCGGTGTGCGCACGGGGGCGCCCTTGCCTCGGTAGTCGGGAATACCGGAATCGGTGCTGACCCCGGCGCCCGTCAGCACCGCGGTGCGCTTGCCCCGCAGCAGCGCGGCCACGGCGTCGAGCGCTGATTCGAGCGCGGCATGAGCCGCGGTCGCGGCTGCGGCGGCGTTCGGAAGCGTCTCGGTGCTCATGCTGCTCCATCTCTTGTACACCCGAGTCTAAACTCGCCGGTTTTCCAGTTGGTGACGGAACTGGCAGGCTGGAGAGGTTCACCCCCTGGAAAGGCGCCGCCGCTGTGCAGATCGTTCACATTGAAGACCTCGACCTGCCCGGTCTGGCCGACTACTCGAGGCTGACGGATGTGGCCCTGCGCCGCGTCTCGGAACCGGCGAGTGGCCTCTACATCGCCGAGTCGAGCAAGGTGATCACCCGGGCGCTTGCCGCCGGGCACCGGCCGCGCTCCGTGCTGCTGCAGGAGCAGTGGCTGCCCGACGTGCTGCCCCTGCTGGCGGACTGGCCGGACGTGCCCGTCTACGTCGGCGCCGCATCCGTGCTGGAACGGCTCACGGGGTACAACCTGCACCGCGGTGCGCTGGCGGCCATGCACCGCCCGCCCCTCGCTCCCGTGAGCGAGGTGATCCGGGATGCCCGCAGAATCGTGATTCTCGAAGACATCGTCGATCACACCAATGTGGGCGCCATCTTCCGCTCGGTCGCCGGACTCGGTGCCGACGCCGTGCTGATCACCCCGCGCTGCGCCGATCCACTGTACCGGCGGAGCGTGCGGGTGAGCATGGGCACGGTGCTGCAGGTGCCGTGGACCCGGCTGCCGGAGTGGGCCGCAGCGGCGCCGCTGCTGCACGAGGCCGGTTTCCACCTGGCCGCCCTGGCGCTCTCCGACGATGCCGTGACGCTGGAACAGTTCGCCGGTGACGCCCCGGAACGCCTGGCGCTCATCCTCGGCGCCGAGGGTGACGGTCTCAGCACCCAGGCGCTCTCCGCCGCGGACACGGTGGTCACAATCCCCATGCTGCACGGCGTCGATTCGCTCAACGTGGCCTCGGCGAGTGCCGTGGCCCTCTACGCCCTGCGGGTCAGGGTATAGCAGGTCCGGCACAGGGGTCGTGGGTAGAATCGACGGATGACGATGACCCGAGGCCAAATCTACCGCCGTCGTCGTTTCGCCGTTGCGGGTGGTCTTGTGGTCCTTCTCTCCGGTGTCGGCTACCTCTCCGGCACGGGGCTGGCCCCGGCGCCGGCCGCGGCCGTCGAGGTGAGCAAGCCCGCGGAACTGACCCAGCCCGCCGCCGAGCTGGACTGGCCGGGCGTGGGCGCCGGGGCGATCGGCGCCGTCGGTTACCCCGACCTCCTCGGTTCCACCGGCGAGCAGGGCTCGGTGCCGATTGCGAGCATCACCAAGATGGTGACCTCCCTCGTCGTGCTCGAGAAGAAGCCCCTCACCACCAAGCAGGCCGGACCCGACATCAAATTCACCGACGACGACGTGGACATCTATTATCAGGTCGTCGCCGAGAACGGTTCGGTCGCCCCGGTGTCCGCCGGCATGGTGCTCAGCCAGCGCCAGGCGTTCGAGGCCATGCTCCTGCCCTCCGCGAACAACTACAGCATCTCCCTGGCCGTCTGGGCCTTCGGATCCGTCGACGCGTACCTGGCCGCCGCGGAAACCTGGCTCGCCGCGCACGGCCTGAACGACACCGTCGTGGCCGACACGAGCGGGTTGTCGCCGGGCAGCAAGAGCAGCCTCGCCGACCTGGTCAAGATCGGCAAGCTGGTGCTGGAGAACCCCGCTCTCGCCTCGATCGTCTCGATGAAAACCGCCGACCTGCCCGTCATCGGTACCGTCACCAACACCAACAAACTCCTCGGCAAGCACGGCGTCACGGGTCTCAAGACCGGGACGACGGATGAGGCGGGCGCCTGCCTGCTGTTCTCGGCCGAGTTCAAGGTCGGGGGGAAGACCGTCACCCTGGTCGGCGTCATGCTCGGCGGGGACACCCACACCGAGCTGAACCAGTCGATTGCGGACCTGATCGACAGCGTCGAACCCGGTTTCCGGCAGGTCAAGCTGACGGACAAGGGCGCGGCCTACGCCGACTACGGCACTCAGTGGGGACAGGAGAGCCAGGCGGTCACGGACCGCGAGGCCTCCGCAATCGTCTGGTCGGACACCCCCATCACCGTCCGGCCGACGGCCGAGAAGCTCACCCTCGGCGACGCCGGCGACCCCGTCGGCACGGTCGACTTCGCCGTCGGCGCTGACACCGTCAGCGTCCCCCTGGTGCTCGACACCACGATCAGCGACCCGGGACCCGGCTGGCGTTTCACCCACCCGGGGGAGCTGGCCGCCGGCTGAGCGACGACCCGTGCGCGCGCAACGCGCGGCGCAACGGGTAAGTTCTTATGAAGTGAATACTCCACCTGCTTTCGGACCTGCCCAGGGGACGAGTGCAGCCGAACACCTCTCACCGTCCTTCCCGGAACGCGCCGCGTGGGGCACGGCGGGCAAGCTGCGCGCCTGGCAGGCCGAGGCCCTGGAAGCCTATTTCCTGCATCAGCCGCGCGATTTCCTCGCCGCGGCCACGCCCGGCGCCGGCAAGACGACCTTCGCCCTGCGGCTCGCCGCCGAGCTCAAGGCGCGCCGGTTGATCGACAGCATCACGGTGGTCGCACCCACCGAGCATCTCAAGCGCCAGTGGGCGGATGCCGCCGCGCGGGCGGGCATCCGGCTGGACCCGAACTTCAAGAACGCCAACGGCCGCTACGGCAACCACTACCACGGCATCGCCGTCACCTACGCCCAGGTGGCCAGTCGGGCCGCGCTGCACCGGCAACTCACGCAGTCCAGCCGCACCCTCGTGATCCTGGACGAGGTGCACCACGGCGGGGACGCCCTGAGCTGGGGCGACGCGATCCGGGAGGCGTTCGAACCGGCCACCCGCCGGCTCTCGCTGACCGGCACTCCGTTCCGCTCGGACACCTCGCCGATCCCGTTCGTGAGCTACCTGCCCGACGAGCACGGCATCCGTCTGTCCCAGAGCGACTACAACTACGGCTACGGCCGCGCCCTCGAAGACGGCGTCGTGCGCCCGGTCATGTTCATGGTCTACGCCGGGCACATGAAATGGCGCACCCGCGCAGGCGACGAGATGGAAGCGAAACTCGGCGAGGGCAACACCAAAGACATCACCTCCCAGGCCTGGCGCACCGCCCTGGAACCCACCGGCCAGTGGATCCCGGCGGTTCTGCGCGCCGCGGACTCGCGGCTGACCCAGGTGCGCCACGGCATCCCGGACGCCGGGGGACTGGTGATCGCGACCGACCAGACCATGGCACGCGCGTACGCGGCCATCCTGCAGGAGATCTCGGGGGAGTCGGTGACCGTCGTGCTCTCCGACGAGAAGGAGTCCAGCGACCGGATCGACGAGTTCTCGCACAGCACTTCGCGCTGGATGGTGGCGGTGCGGATGGTGTCCGAGGGCGTCGACGTGCCCCGTCTGGCCGTGGGCGTGTACGCGACCAGCGCATCCACCCCGCTGTTCTTCGCGCAGGCCATCGGCCGGTTCGTGCGCGCCCGCCGTCGAGGCGAGACGGCGTCGATCTTCCTGCCCAACGTGCCGAGCCTGCTCAGCCTGGCGAATGCGCTCGAGCTGGAGCGTGACCACGCCCTGGACCGCAGCAACCGGGATGACGGCGAAGACGGGATGTACAACCCCGAAGACGCCATGGTCGCCGACGCGAACAAGGCGGACAAGGCCTCCGACGACCTCGGCGAGGAATTCACCTGGCAGGCCATCGACTCCCAGGCCACCTTCGACATGGTCATGTTCAACGGGGACGAGTTCGGAGAGCTGGCCGAGCCGGGCACCGACGAGGAATTCGACTTCATCGGCATCCCGGGGCTGCTCGAACCCGAGCAGGTCTCCGAGTTGCTGCGCCAGCGACAGCACCGGCAGGCCAAGCGTTCCACGGACCGTCGCAAGGACCCGGTCACCGGCGAGATCGCACCGGAGGAGCCCCCGCCCCTGTACCGCACGCTGAAGGAACAGCGCACCCTGCTGGCGAGCCTGGTGGGCATGTGGTCGAAGCTGGCCCAGGAGCCGCACGGCATGGTGCACGCGGAACTCCGGCGCGAGTGCGGTGGTCCCGCCGTGGCGCAGGCCAGCGTGACGCAGTTGCAGAACCGGATCGACCTGCTCCGCCGCCGCCTCGGTCGCAGCTGAGCCCACTGTTCCCGTTCCGGTCGAGAGTGACCCGCGCAGCGGGCACTCTCGACCGGAACGGGAACTCAGGCGACGGCCTCCTGGGGCAGCGGGACCGCGCAGCCCCGGTCGACGGCGGCAGGCACGTCCAGTGCAGCCAGGATGTCGGCGAGCAGGTCGTCGGGGTGCTCCAGACCGATCGAGATGCGCACGATGCCCGCGCCCGGTCGCGCCCCGGCCTCGACCGGGCGGTGGGTCAGGGACGCCGGATGCTGCACCAGCGAATCCACCCCGCCGAGGGACACCGCGTGGGTGATCAGCCGGCAGGCTTCGGTGAAGCGGACGGCCGCGTCGAACCCGCCGGCGAAGTCGAGCGCGATGATCGACCCGGCACCCGTGCACTGGCGCCCGATCAGGTTCTGCGGGTCCTGCCCGGGCAGCCCGGGGTAGAGCACGCGGGCCAGGGCCGGATGGCCAACGAGGCCCTCGGCGACGGCTGCAGCGGTGGCCTGCTGGGCCCGCACGCGCACGGGAAGCGTGCGCAGGCCCCGGTGCAGCAGGTAGGCGGCGAACGGATGCAGGATGCCGCCGGTCAGCGCGCGCACCTGCCGCAGACGCACCAGCCAGTCCTCGGGGCCCGAAACCGTGCCGCCCATCACGTCCCCGTGGCCGCCGAGGAACTTGGTGGCACTGTGCAGCACCAGGGTCGCGCCCGCCTCCACCGGTCGCTGCAGCACCGGGGTGGCGAAGGTGTTGTCCACGAGCACGGGGACCCGGCCGGCGGCATCCGCCACGGCCCGGATATCGGTCAGGGCCAGGCTGGGGTTCGCGGGCGACTCGAGGATGACCAGCCCGGTGTCGGACCTGATTGCCGCCGCCACGCCGGCAGCGTCGACCCAGGTGACCGTCGTGCCGAGCAGACCGGTGGCCAGCACATGGTCCGTCCCGCCATAGATCGGACGCAGAGCCACGATGTGCGGCGTGCCGGCGGCGACGGATGCGATCAGCACGGCCGCCAGCGCGGCCATCCCGCTGGCGAAGGCGACGGTGCCCTCCGTACCCTCCAGGGCGGAGAGAGCGGTCTCGAACCGGGCCACGCCGGGCTGCCAGAGCCTCTGGTACACCGCGGAGTCCCCAGCACCGATGACGCCGCCGGTGGCCAGATTCTCGTAGGAGTCGCCGCCGCGCTCCACCCCGGCCAGGGGATTGGTTGTGGACAGGTCGATCACCGGCACATGGGAACCCGACTCGGTCACACCCTCCATCCCGGCGTGCACGGCGATGGTTTCCAGGTGCGGCGTCGTTGGCATCATGCTCAGACGAAAACAGATTCTGTCCTCGTCCGCAATAGGGCCTGCAGACCCTTCCGAAACCCGGCCGATCGTCGCATAAACTGCTCAGTGACGAAAGAGTGAGCCGATGGAACCGAAGAAAACCGAAATCGACCGCGTCGACCGCGCCCTGCTGCGTGCGCTGTCCATCAACGCCCGCGCCTCCGGGGCCGCACTGGCCGCCGAAATCGGGGTTGCGGAATCCACGGTGTCGCTGCGCCTGCGCCGGCTCCAGCAGCTCGGCCACATCCGCGGCTACCGCGCGATCATCGATCTCGCCGCGCTCGGGGCATCTCTGCAGGCGCTGATCTCGATCCGGCTGGTCAAGCATGCCCGCGGACAGATCGACGAGTTCCGGGATGCGGCACCGCACTGGCCCGGAGTGATCGGCCTGTTCCACACTGCGGGGGCCGACGACTATCTCCTGCACGTGGCCGCGGCGGATGCCTCCGGCCTGCGGGACTTCGTGCTCGAGCACCTCGCCGAGCACCCGGCGGTGGCGCACACCGAGACCAACCTGATCTTCGAGTACGTCGACGGTGACGGCTGGCAGGACCTGGTCAAGTAGGCGCCGGCTCCCTCGGCTGAGGAGGGTCCGGCTTAACGAGACAACGCCCCTGCCGAAGCAGGGGCGTTGTCGAAGCTCAGTAAGGCCGTGAAGCCTGAAGAGCAGTTGCGCTATTTAGCTTTGCAGCTATTTAGAGGGCGCGGATGTTCTCGGCCTGAGGACCCTTGGGGCCCTGGGTTACCTCGAACTCGACCTTCTGGTTCTCGTCGAGGGACTTGTAGCCGTTCGAGGCGATCGCGGAGTAGTGCGCGAACACGTCGGCGCTTCCGTCGTCGGGAGCGATGAAGCCGAAGCCCTTTTCAGCGTTGAACCATTTCACGGTACCTGTTGCCATTTTTGAAACTCCTCCAGGAGTGTTAGAAAGGCCCCGACTTTCGAGGCCGTTCGTCGCGGTATTCGTCGTCCGCTTCCGAAAGGAATACGCCGCACTGACCGAGGTCACTGCGTTTTAAGACGTGCAAGCACTACAACTACTGAGTTAACTCTAGCCCACATCGCTCGTTCCTGCCCGGATTGTCAGCTGATTCGGTTCCAAAGCGTTACGTTTCTTCACATATCCGCCAGAAAGTGAGGCACTCTGCACTATTCAACGGTCACGAAATCGATCAACTGTTCCACTCGGCCCAGGAATTGCGGTTCGAGGTCCGCGTACGACCTCACCCGTCCGAGAATCCGCTGCCAGGCCCGGGCGATGTCCGCCTGCTCCTCGTGCGGCCAGCCGAGGGCCTCGCAGATTCCGTGCTTCCACTCGATCGTGCGCGGAATCACCGGCCACGCCTCCCAGCCGAGGCGCTCCGGCTTCACGGCCTGCCAGACGTCGACGTACGGATGCCCGACCACGAGCACATTCCGGCCGTGCGGCCCGCTGGCCACGGCCTGGGCGATCCGGCTCTCCTTGGACCCCGCGACCAGATGGTCGACGAGCATCCCGACCCGCCGCCCGGGAGCGGGACGGAATTCCGCCAGGAGTTCCTCGAGGTTGTCGACGCCCTCGATGTACTCGACCACCACCCCCTCGATGCGCAGGTCGGCGCCCCAGACCTTTTCGACGAGTTCGGCGTCGTGCCGGCCCTCGACGAAGATGCGGCTGCCCCTGGCCACCCGTGCGGGCGCATCCGTCACCGCCACCGAGCCGGAGGCCGTGCGTGCGCGCCCCTGCGGCGTCCGCGGCTTGGGGGCGACGAGGACGACCGGCTGGCCGTCGAGCAGGAATCCGCCGCCGAGGGGGAACAAGCGCAGTTTTCCGTGGCGGTCCTCCAGGGTGACGATCTTCTTCTCGATCCGGATCACGGCGCCGCAGAAGCCGGTCGCCACCTCCTCGACCACGAGATCGGGCGTCGCTTCCTGAGTCGGAACAATCGTACGGCCGACCTCCCGCCACCCGGGTGAGAGCACATCCGCGCTGTACCGATCCGCTTCGTCCCGACCCTGCACGTTCCGACCCTGCATGTTCCGCCCGTTCATTCCGCCACCCTCGCTCCCGCGCCCCGCGGCGCCGGAATCGACGCTAGCGGATGCCCCGGGCGATCGCGTCCGCGGCCTTGGTCTCCCGGGCGAGGAAGTCGCCCAGCTCGCCGACGGTGCTCATCAGGGGAGCGGGGAACACGACAACGGTGTTCTTGTCCACGCCGATCTCGACCAGGCTCTGCAGGTTGCGCAACTGCAGTGCCAGCGGGTGGGCCATCATGATGTCGCTGGCTTCGCCCAGCGCGGCAGCGGCCAGCGACTCGCCTTGCGCGTTGATGATCTTGGCGCGCTTCTCCCGCTGGGCCTCCGCCTGCTTCGCCATGGCGCGCTTCATGCTGTCGGGCAGGAGGATGTCCTTGAGTTCCACCAGTGTGACCTCGACGCCCCAATCGAGGGTGCGCGCGTCCAGGATCTCCCGGATGTTGAGGTTGAGGACGTTCGTCTCGGCGAGCGTTTCATCGAGCGTGTGCTGACCTACCACCTTGCGCAGTGTGGTCTGGGCGATCTGGTCGATCGCCGCCTTCACGTCCTCGATCGCGACCACGGACCGCACCGGGTCGACGATCCGGTAGTACGCGACCGCGGACACGCCGACGCTGACGTTGTCCTGGGTGATGATGCCCTGGGACTGGATCGGCAGCGTCACGATCCGAAGGGCCACCCGGTGGAGCACGTCGACGAACGGAATGATGAAGGTCAGCCCGGGCAACCGGGTGCCGATCAACCGTCCGAAGCGCAGCACCACGCCCTGCTCGTACTGTTTGATCACCCGCATCGACATCAGTAGAACGAGCACACCGAGCAGAAGGAGGACCACCAGGACGATTGCCGCCGTCGTGTTCATCGGAACCCCTCCACCGGGTCGGGAATGGCCTTCCTCCATGTTCACCCGGCGGGGCGGATTTGGCCAGTGCTGGACAGTGCCGGGCCACGGGCAGGACGGTTCCGTCGCCGGTCGGTAGTAGCCTGTCGCTATGTGCGGTCGCCTCATCATCACGGATACGGCGTCCGATCTCGCCGCGATGTTCGACGTCGAACACGAGGGCGAGAACCTCCCGGAGCCGTCCTGGAACATCGCCCCCACCGAGCAGATCCCGATCGTGCTCGAGTCGGCGAAGTCCGGCGACGTCGTGCGCCGCCTCGAGGCGGCGCGCTGGTCGCTGGTTCCGTCGTTCGCCACCGAGCTGGCCTCCGGCTTCCCGACGTTCAACGCCCGTTCCGAAACGGTCGGTGGGAAGGCGTCCTTCGCCGACTCGGTCGTCTCCCGCCGTGCACTCGTGCCGGCCACCGGCTACTACGAGTGGCGCACGGACGGCGCCGTCAAGACGCCCTACTTCATCCACTCGGATGACGGCCTCCCGCTGGCCCTGGCCGGACTCTATTCCTGGTGGCGCAACCCGGCCGTTTCCGACACCGACCCGTCCCGCTGGGTGCTGTCCGCCACGATCCTGACCCAGGCGGCCGGGGGTCCGCTGGCCGATCTCCACGACCGCATGCCCGTCATCCTCGCGGAGGAATGGTGGGACCAGTGGCTGGACCCGCACACTCCGGGAGACCAATCGTTCGTGGACGGGGCCGTCGCGGCGTCCCGCGACGCCGCAGACGCACTCCGGTTCCACGAGGTGGCCCCGATCAGGGGAAACGGGCCGGAACTGATCGAGCCGGCCGGCGACCGCCCGGGCGCGTAACCGGGGCCGCGGCCCGGTTTCCACCCCGCGAACCGGTACGCTCGAACCATCGGCCCGGCGAACCTGCGTGGGCACCGTTCGAAAGGGCCCCCACCATGAACGTCATCTACTTCATCATCTCGATGGCCGTCTTCACCTTCGGCCTCTGGCTCTTCGGGTTCGCCTTCGAGGCGCCCACGCTCCAGGCCCCGCTCTTCATCGGCGGCGTGCTGGTCGTCTCCCTCGCCGTGGCGATCCCGGTCCAGATCCTCCGCGACTAGCGATTCCCGGCAGCGGACGTGCTCGCCGAGCAGAGAACGGACCCGGTCGCCTTCCACGCCGAAGGGCCGGTCTGGTCTGAGTCCTGGGGTGGCCTGCGCTGGGTGTTCATGTTCGCCGGGGACGTGCTCTCCCTCGTCGGAGACACGATTCATCGCCGCCATGTCGGTGGGATGGTGGCGGCGCTGCGACCCGGACGGGCGCGTCTACTGCGGGTCCATGGCCTACGACCAGCGGCCCGGAGCCGGGATCCTGCACCGCCTCGACCCCGACGGCACCGTGACCCCGGTCCTGTCGAACCTGAGCATTCCCAACGGGCTGGACTGGAGCCCGGACGGGTCCCTGGCCTATTTCAATGACACCCCCACCGGCCGGGTCTCGGTCCTCGACTACAGCCGCGAGTCCGGGCTCACGGGGTTGCGCACCTTCGTCGAGATTCCGCCGGGCGCCGGTTATCCGGACGGCCTCACAGTGGACAGCGAGGGTGCCGTCTGGGTGGCTCTCTACGGCGGATCCGCCGTGCACCGCTACAGCCCGGCCGGCCGGCTGGACGAGATCGTCGAGGTGGCCGCGCAGAACGTGACCGCCTGCACGTTCGGCGGGCCGCACCTGGACCGGCTCTTTATTACCACGTCCCGGGAAAACCTTCACCCCGGACAGGACCCGCTGGCCGGATCGCTTTTCGCCGCCGACGTCGGCGTGGCCGGGCTGCCGGTTCGGGAGTTCTTCGGCTGAATCCGGGAGGCCTCCGGTTCTCGTGCTGCCCAGCCCAGCGGGCCGTCCTCAGCGCAGCAGGCCGGCCACCAGATTGATCAGGGTGGCCAGGATGAATGAGCCGAACACATACGAGAGAAGGCCGTGACGGAGCGCCGTCATCCGGATGCGGTGGTCCTGAATGCTCGTATCCGACACCTGGAACGTCATCCCGAGGGTGAAGCCCAGGTAGGCGAAGTCACCGTAGTTCGGCGGGGCCGGCTGGTTGAAGTCCACCCCGCCGTCGGGGCCCGCATAGTAGAGCGAGGCGTAACGCAGGGTGAAGAGGGTGTGCACCAGCACCCAGGACAGGCCCACGCTCAGCACGGCCGCCGCCGCCAGGACGCCCCGTTGCGTGCCCGTGGTGGCGTGGGTTTGGACCATCAGGAAGACCAGGGCGCCCAGACTGCCGAGGCTGCTCAGCAGGATCAGGATGTCCGCCACGCCGCGCGAGGGGTCCTCCCTGGTCGCGTGGCTGGCCGTCAGGTTGCTGTCCATCGGGCCGATCGTCGCCCACACCCAGGTGACGTAGGTCACGCAGGCGGCTGCCCAGCCGACGATGGGCGCCATCACCCCTTCGCTGGTGAAGCCCATCCCGGTGGCGGCGAGCACCCCGACGCAGAACATCGCCACCAGTCGGGTGCTCGAGCGGTGGATCCTGCGATCGTGCGTCGTCATACGCTGATCGTCGCACGGAATCGTCACCACGTTCGGCGGGCGCACCCGGCGCGCCCGGCGATATGCCAGCCAGGATCGGTAGTCTGGACGAACGATCGGCCGACTGCACCACACGGCCACACCCTGTCGACCGCACCAACGCTGAAAGAGACCGCGAGGATGTCAGAGAGCCCGGCCGCGGCGTCACCCTACGAGGTGCTGGGCGTCAGCCCCACCGCGAGCGACGACGAGTTGCGGCGCGCCTATCGCGGGCTCCTGCGCCGCACGCATCCGGATGTCGGGGGAGACGCCGCTGCGTTCCACCGGGGCCAGGTGGCCTGGGAACGCGTGGGGACCCCGGACGCCCGGGCGGCCTACGACCGGATGCGCTACCCCGATTCCGGGGCCGAGCCGGAGAGCACGGTGTACGCGTCTTCTGCTGCTCCGCGGGGTCAGGCCACCCGCACCGGGCTGCGCGCCCGGATGTACGGCCACCCCGGCGGCCTCGCTCGACAGCGTTACCTGGATCTGCTCCGCGAGTGGGCCGGACGCGGCACCTCCATCGACGATCCCTACGCCCCGGCCCTGATCCGCTCGGCGCCGCGGGAGATCCGCCACTTCCTCGCCAAGGCGCTGGCCGAGGAGTCCACGGCGCAGCTCGTTTCCGCCCTCGGTATCGGCTTCACTGCCTGGCATGACGTGGCCGCGGGATCGTCCGGAGCCAAGGTGGACCACGTCGTGCTCGGTCCGGCGGGGCTGTTCGCTGTCCTGTCCGAGGACTGGGGCGGCCCGGTGCAGCTGCGCCGCGGGGAGCTCGTCGGCGACGCCCTCGGACCGGGCGACACTCCGATTCAGGACTTCGAGGCGGCCGCACGCGCTCTATCCAAGCAGCTGCGGGTCAAGTTCACCGCCCTCGTGGTCGCGCTGCCCGACGACGCACTGGCGGACCCGCTCATCGTGCCGGGGCGCGGGCGCCGCCCGACCGTGGTCACCGTGCCGAGGTCCCGCCTGATCGGCCTGCTGCGGGAAGGCCTGCCCGGCATGGAACGCGGCAGTTTCGAGAAGGTCTTCGAGCTGCGGAGCCGCCTGCAGGACGGTATCCGCTTCAGCGTGGACTAGCCTGTTCGGAGCAGCGCTCAGCGCAGCCCGAGCCGGTCCACCCAGGAGCCGAGGAACTGTGCTCCGGCCGCGTCGTGGACGAGGTCACCCTCCACGATCACCGGGTAGGGCCGCTCGAGGATGCCGTCCGCGGGCCGCACGTCCACATGGGAGACGTCGTAGCCGGCGGCGTGCAGGTGATCGGCCATCAGGTAGTCGCTGCGGGAATCCCCGACCGAGCGCCAGACCCGGGGGAGCGGGCCGGAAACCGAGAAGAAGTCCAGTGCCCGCCTGGCGCCGTGGTCCTTGTCGAGGGTGACGGACTCGATGTCCGTCGAGATGATCGTCGGGTCGATCCGGAATGGCACGGCACCGTGCGCGTCCGGGTGGACCCGTCCGCCGAAACGGATGCCCAGCCCCAGCCCGGTGAGCAGGGTGAACGCGGCCTCGTTGAAGTCCGCGGCCGCGACCTGGTAGGCGGCGTGGTCGGCATCCGTGCGCTGTTCGACCGAAACCATGGCCTGCTTGGTCTCGTCGAAGAACATGGTGTCGCTGAATCGGTCGGCGACGAGAGCGCGGATGCCCTCGACCGCCGGGGTGGGCAGCGCAACGCTGTCGTCGACGACGACCTCACCGATGCCGGCGGCGGTGATGGGGAACCAGACGGCGCCCTTCTCGCAGACGCCGTACATGCGCATGGTCTCGGGCAGGCCGGCGGCGCGGAGCGGCAAAACCACCTCATCCCGAATGAAGGCGACCGAACGGCCGGTGATGAACGCGATCGGCACGTTGGCGCGGGCCAGGAGGATCAGGTCCGTGATGATGCTCGGGGTGGCGACGGTGCGGGTGACCGGGCTGGCGATGGGCCCGTCCACGTCGAGGAGCAGGCCGAGGGGGGAGGGGGCGTCAGACATGGTCCCAGTCTTTCACGACCGGTCAGTCGCGGCCGGTCAACGCCGACTGATCGTCACGTTCCCGTTGGTGGTGGACGCCGTGATGGTGCGCCGTGACGAGGGATCGGTGGGCACCGAACCGCTCTCGATCGTGCCGTTGGTCGTGTGCGCGTCGACGGCGTAGGTCGTGTCGTCACCCGGAACACGCACCGTGACCGTGCCGTTCGTGCTCCGGGCCACGACCGCGGACGGCGGTGCGGCGAAGTCCAGTTCGACTTTCCCGTTGGTCGTGGTGGCGTTCACACGGCGCGAGGCGGACTCCAGCACCCGGATCGCGCCATTGGTCGTGATCAACTCGACGTCGCCGCGGGTCCCGGTCATCTGGATCCCGCCGTTCGTGGTGACGAGTTTCTGCGAGCCGGTCAGCCCGGAGGCCGAAAGCCCGCCGTTCTGGGAGGTCACGGTGAGTGGCAGTGAAGCCGGCATCGTCACCTTCAGCTGCAGGGAGCAGTAACCGAACCACTGCCTCGGGCAGCCCCCGGTGATGGTCGTGACATCATCGGACGTCGTCACGGACAGCGTGGGCGTCGCACCGAAGTAGGTTCCGCGGGCGTCCACGTGCACCTGGCCGTCCGTGCTGGGTCGGAGGTCGATCGACGCGTTCGGCACGTCGGCGAGCACCCGGGCCCCCGCCTCCACGTTCCGGGCGCTCTCGAACGACCCGCCCACGGTGCCGCGGAGCAGGGTAGCGACCAGGATCACGCCCAGCACCGTCGCAACGGCGATCAGGGACAACCCGATGATGAGCGCTGTTCGGCTGGCCGTCGACATTCGCTGGCTCTCGTGCGTCGGCCGAGTCGGTGTGGTGGTCATCTCACCCTCCCAGGTTTGCGCCGGACCCCTTGCGCCTGAGGATACCCGGCCCGGGGGACACGGACACCGGCCAGCGCCTATTCTTAATCGACATGATTACGAGACGAATGGCTGCCCTGCGCCTTGACATCCCGCTCGAGATGGCACACCGCCACGAACTCCCGGCGCGGATGTCCGAGGCTGAACTTGCCGAGATCGAGCGCAACCCTCCCGCCTGGCTGGTGCAGTCGCGGGCCAACCGCACCGGCAAGAAACCGGTCTGGGTGGAACTCCGGTGCGCTGTCTGTGGGTACACCGAGGCCGCACGCCCGAAAAAGTGGTGGCCCGAGTTCACATACCTCACCTGCGACTTTCATGGCTCCGATGAGCTCCCGGATGCGGCGGCCGGGCTCAGCCGCACGGAGGTCGACGGCATCGGCAGCCGCTTCATCGGGATCGTGGACGAGGCTCCCTGAACCCCCATTCCACGGGGCTGACGGTGAGGAGACCGGGCGGGCCCCTCACCGTCACGTACCCGGGCTAGATGAACAGCGTCGTGGTCGAGTCTGAGGCTTCACCGAGGAATGTCGCCACGCCGCCGAGCTCCACGCCCTCCATCAGGTCCGACGGGGCGATGCCCAGTAGGTCCATCGTCATGGTGCAGGCGATGAGGCGGGCCCCACCGGCCTGGGCCGATGAGATCATGTCCGGCAGGGAGGCGACCGAGTTGTCCTTCATGACCTTCTTGATCAGAGCGGCGCCGGCGCCGAGCATGTTCATCTGCGAGAGGGGCATGCTGCCGGCGCCGGCAGGCATCATCGTGGCGAACATCTTGTCCATCAGTTTGCGGTCGCGCTTGGGCGCGTCCGGACGTCGCAACGAGTTCAGGCCCCAGAACGTGAAGAACATCGACACCTCGTCGCCCATGGCGATCGCACCGTTGGCGATGATGAAGGCGGCCAGGACCTTGTCGAGGTCGCCGGAGAACACCACGAATGAGGTCTTTCCGGGCTTCTTCTCCGCCGGAACACCCACGTTCTGGGCGGTCGCGACGACCGCTCCGCCCTTCCGCATCGTGGCGACGTAGCCTGGTCCCTCTGGTTCGATCGCCAGCAGCTGGTGGCCGTTTCGTTTGGCCCAGGCCGGGGCATCGTTGGCGAAGCCCGGGTCGGAGACGTGTACGACGATCTCGTCTCCCGGGGTCAGCGACCGAATGTTCTCGGAGAGTTTCATGATCGGGCCGGGGCAGGCCAGGCCGGAGCAATCCAGATCCACGCGCACGCCCGTGCCCTGGGCCAGGGCCGCGGTCGCCGCCGCTGCGGCGACGATGTCGACCGACTCGGCATACGAGGTCATCGGCAGGGGTGGTTCGTCGCTTTCAGGCTTCACCTCGTGCCAGGACCGGAAGGTGTCCGAGCCGCCGGAGAGGGTCGCGACATCCGTGAAGCCCCGCTGCACGAGTGCCCGGTAGCCGAGGTAGCTGCGGAACCCGACCGCGCAGTACAGGCGCAGGGGAGTCGACCGATCCCAGTTCTCGCAGGCCTCCCGGACGGTGCCGAGCGGTACGTTCTCGGCCCCGGGCAGGTGCCAGATCGAGAACTCCTCGGGCGTGCGCACGTCGATCAGGCGCGCGCCTGACGTCGCTGCCGGGTAGTCCTGGGCGTACCAGAGCGAGAGGTCACCGCGCAGAACGTTGCTGGCGACGAACCCGGCCATGTTCACCGGGTCTTTCGCCGAGCCGAACGGCGGGGCGTAGGCGAGCTCGAGCTCCTCGAGGTCGTAGACGGTCAGGCCGGCGCGGAGCGCCGTGGCGAGCACGTCGAGGCGTTTGTCGACACCGTCGAAGCCAGCGGCCTGAGCGCCGAGAATGCGCCCGGTCTCCGGGGCGAAGAGCACCTTGAGCTGCATCATGGCGGTTCCGGGGTAGTAGCCGGCGTGACCCGACGGATGCACGTGCACGGCCCGGTAGGGCAGGTCGGCGGCGAGGAGCTGCCGCTCGGTGGCGCCGGTACCGCCGGCCACCATGTCGAAGACCTTCACGATCGAGGTGCCCTGGGTGGACTTGTATTCGGTCGTGCGCCCGCAGATGTTCTCCGCGGCGACGCGAGCCTCGCGGTTGGCCGGGCCGGCCAGGGGGGCCAGCCACTGCCCGGGCAGCACGGTGTGCGGAGTCTCCACGGAGTCGCCGGCCGCCCAGATGTGCGGGTCGGAGGTCTGCATGTGGGTGTCGACGGTGATTCCGCCGCGCGGACCGATGTCCAGCCCGGCCGCTGTCGCGAGGGCGGTGTTCGGCCGCACCCCGGCCGAGAGGATGACAAGGTCGGCTTCGAGGACGCTGCCGTCGGTCAGTTCCACGTTCAGCCCCCCGCCTGTGCGGGCGGTGAAAGCGGCGGCGGCGGTGGACAGGTGCAGGGTGATGCCCCGGCTGCGGATGTGGTGTTCCACCGGAACCGACATCTCGTGGTCGAGCGGGGGCAGAATCTGGTCGCTCATCTCGACGACGTCGACGACGGCGCCGCGGTGCTTGAGGTTCTCGGCCATCTCCAGCCCGATGTACCCGGCGCCGATCACAACGGTGCGAACCGGGCCGCGGGCGCCCAGCTTGGTCTGGACGAGGGCGGAATCGAGCTGAGCTTTAATGGAATCCATGTCGCCGATCCGGCGCAGAACGTGCACGCCGGCCAGGTCGATGCCGGGCAGGGGAGGCCGCAACGGCTCGGCGCCAGGGCATAACGCGAGGGCGTCGTAGCTTTCGACGTATTCGCGTCCGCTGTCGACCTCGCGGATGGTCACGGTTTGTGAGGTGCGGTCGATCCCCGTGACCTCATGGCCCACGCGCACGTCGATGTCGAGGGATTCGCGCAGGCTCTCCGGCGTCTGTAAGAGGAGGCGGCTGCGATCGGTGATCACCTCGCCGACGTGGTAGGGCAGACCACAATTGGCGAACGAGACGTGGTGGCCCCGTTCGAGAACCACGATTTCGGCGAACTCGTCCAGACGACGGGCGCGCGCGGCCACGGAGGCGCCGGCTGCGACTCCACCAACGACGACGATTTTCATGAGGTGCCTTTCGGTTGGCCAGGAGAGCGTTCAGGCCAACCCGGAAGATACCCCCAAGGGTATGTGGGGCTGAGTTCTGACTTTACACCCTGGCCTCCGGGTCTTCGGTATCGAAAGACGGGGGGCCGGGCCGCCGGGAGGCGAGCGAGGGAGTATTTTGGCGGTAGCCGCCCACTGACAGGAGGACTAGCGACCATGCTTCGCGCTCTCGGTGTCTTCGTAGCCCGCCATCGACTGAGCGCACTGCTGGCGTGGGTGATCCTGATCGGGGCCTGCGTGGCGACCGCGCTGTTCGGGGTCACCGGGGAGAGCCTGTTCCAGCGACTCTCCAGTGCCGGGCCGTCCGTCGCGGGCGAGGCCAGTCAGGCCGCGGACCTGTTGCAGGACCCCGCGGCCGACGAAACGGAGTCCCTGTCGCTGCTCATCCACGGCGTCGACCTGTCCGCTCACGAACTGGTCTGGATCCTCTCCTCGGCCACCCTGGACCTGAACGAGATCGACGGTGTCACCTCGGTGGTGAACCCGCTGACCATCCCGCCGCTTCCCGATGGGCAGCCGAACCCCGCCGCGGCACCGCTGCTGGCTCCCGACGGCACCGGTCTGCTGTTGAACCTGGAAATGACGACGACCGACGGGGACCCCAGCGATCGGGTGCTCACCGACGTCGAGCGCCGCCTGGGCACAGCGGCCGACGAGGTTCGGCAGGTCGAACCGGACGCGGTTGCGGAGGTCGGCGGCACCCCGTTGCTGATGGATTCGCTCGTGGCCGTGGCGGAAGCAGACCTGCAGAAGGGCGAGCTGATCGCGTTGCCGATCGCCCTGATCGTCATGCTCATCATTTTCGGCGGGTTCCTGGCCGCGGGCATCCCGCTGATCGGCGCCCTCGCCTCCATCGCCGGCGCCCTCGGCGCCCTCTTCGTGTTCAGCCACCTGATGGAGATCGACACCACGGTCCTCAACGTCATCACCGTGATCGGCCTGGGCCTGTCCATCGACTACGGGCTGCTGATCGTCAGCCGATTCCGGGAGGAGTTCCGGCTCCTCGTCGCGCGGGTCGGCGAGCAAACCCGCACGGAGCGGCACGAGCTGATGCTGCAGGCCGTCGGTGTCACGGTCGACACGGCCGGCCGCACCGTGCTCTATTCCGGCCTGACCTTCGCCATCGCCACGGTCGGCCTGCTCGTTTTCGAGCCGACCATCATCCGTGCGATCTCCATCGGCGCGGTCTCGGTGGTGTTGATCGCGATCCTGACGGCCCTCGTGCTCGTGCCGGCGCTGCTCGGCTTCTTCGGCGAGCGGCTGCTGATGCCGGGCGTGCTGACGCGCATTCCAGGCCTGGGCACGCTCCTGACCCGCTTCGGCGACGTCGCACCACCGGAGGGCGTCTTCTCCCGGCTCACCCGTCTGGTGCAGCGTGCACCCGCGCTCGTGGCCCTGGGCGGCATCGCCGTGCTGCTCCTGCTGGGCAGCCCGGTCCTGAACATGAACGTGTCCAGCGGCGGCGCGGACGCGATCCCGAAGGCTTCGACGCAGTACGAGTTCGTCACGGCGCTGAACGACCACTTCCCGCTGGCGAGCGCGCCGCTGGTGCAATTGGTGGCGGCCACCGACGAAGCCTCCGCCGCGGCCTGGACGGAGGAGGTTGCCGCCCTGCCGCACGTCACCGGGACCACGCCCCCGGCCCAGGTGAACGGGTACTGGGTGTCCCGCGTCGGCGTCGACCAGAACGAGGGGCCCGGTGTCGTCCGCGAAATCAGGGCCGATCGGCCCGCGTTCGACAACTGGGTCGGCGGAACGGATGCGGCGTCAGTCGACTACACCGATTCGCTCCTCCGCGGGGCTCCCTGGGCGGCCCTGATCATCGGCGGCGCCACGTTTGTGCTCCTGTTCCTGATGACCGGATCCGTGGTCATTCCGCTTACCGCGCTCGTGGTGAGCGTGATCTCCCTGGGGGCATCCGTCGGCATCCTGGTCTGGGGCTTTCAGGAGGGCAATCTGGCCGGGCTGCTCAACTTCGACGCCGCGACCATAGCCGGCGTCGACCCCCTGGTGCTCACCCTGGTGCTGACTTTCGGGTTCGGCCTGGCGATGGACTACGAGATGTTCCTGCTCGCCCGGATCAAGGAGCACCACGAGCAGGGGGAGAGCACCCGCCGTTCCATCGAGACGGGTCTGCAGAGCTCGGGTCGGATCATTTCCTCGGCGGCTCTCATCATCGTGATCGTCTTCGCCGGCTTCGCCACCGGAGACCTGCTGCAGATGAAGCAGATCGGAATCGCCCTGGCCGTGGCCGTGCTCCTGGACTCCACCCTGGTGCGCACGATCGTGGTTCCGGCCGTGATGACCTCCCTCGAACGGAGCCTCTGGTGGGCGCCGAAATGGATGCACCCGATCCACGCGCGGTTCGGAATGCGCGAATAGCGCAGGCTATTCCGGCGCCGCCGGGGCTGCCAGGGGCGGGACCGATTCGTCCTGGTCGTCGTGATGGATGCGGTCGACCAGACCGCTGAGCGGCTCACCGCTGCCACCCCACTGCAGGGCAATGATCTCGGCTGCGATCGACACGGCCGTCTCCTCCGGTGTCCGTGAGCCCAGATCCAGCCCGATCGGGCTGTGCAGCCGGTCCAGTTCCGCCTCGTCCAGGCCGGCGTCGCGCAGCCGGGCCAGGCGGTCCTCGTGGGTGCGCCGCGAGCCCATCGCACCGATATAGGCGAACTGCTCGCTTCGCAACGCCACCTCCAGGAGAGGCACATCGAATTTCGGGTCGTGGGTGAGCACACACAGCACCGTGCGGTTGTCGACGAGGCCGGCGGCCAGCTGCTCGGCGAGGTAGCGGTGCGGCCAACCGACGATCACCTCGTCGGCGTCGGGGAATCGCGCCGCCGTGGCGAACACGGCGCGGGCGTCGCACACGGTGACGCGATAGCCGAGGAAAGCGGCCAGGCGGGCCAGTGCCGCCGCGAAGTCGATCGCGCCGAAGACCAGCATTCGCGGGCGGGGGGCATAACTGTTGAAGAAGACCCGCATTCCTTCGCCGCGCCGCTCGCCATCGGGGCCGTAGGTGAGCGTGCTGTTCCGGCCGGCGGCGAGCAGCCCTTGGGCGTCATCGCTGATGGCGCGGTTGGCATGCTCCGAGCCCACGTCGCCGTCGAAGCCGTGCGGGCGCACGATCAGGTGCCGGCCCAGCCAGGTGGCGTCGGGGTGTTCGATGACGGTCGCGACTCCCACCGGCAGGGAGCCGGCAATGTCGTGCTGCACCGCGGCCAGTTCCGGGAAGCTCTCCCGGTTGACGCGTTCGACGAAGACATCGAGGATGCCGCCGCAGGTGAGGCCGACTGAGAACGCGTCATCGTCGCTGATCCCGTACCGCACCAGAACGGGCCGGCCGTCCTCGATGACCTGGGAACCGAGTTCGTAGACGGCGCCTTCGACGCACCCGCCGGACAGCGAGCCGACGACGGTGCCGTCCTCGGAGACCAGCATCGACGCTCCCGCCGGTCTCGGCGCGGACTTGAACGTGCGGACGACGGTGGCGAGCGCGGCGGCGCCGCCGGTGTGCCAGCCCGCGAGCAGGGGATCCAGGACCTCACGCATTGCGGTGGAACCTTTCCGGTGTGCTCACCCGACGGCCTAGCGCCCGCCGGCGCGGCGGCCGATGCGGTAGGAGATGTACGCGACCGCGGCGAGCAGGCCGAGCAGCCTGGGCAGGCTGCTGAGCTGGTCGGTCAGGATGCCTTTGGCGAGAGTGAGGGCATTCAGGCTGGTCTCGGCGGGGGCGACCGCGGGCCGGGCCGGCGGCGGTGGAACGGTCGCCGGTGCGGCTGCCAGGGGCGTCGCCGCGGGGGGCGCGGCGGG
>NZ_SOGM01000017.1:0-37425 GCF_004403545.1 Cryobacterium sp. TmT2-59
CGGGCGGAGCCGGGCGGAGCCGGGCGGAGCCGGGCGGAGCCGGGCGGAGCCGGGCGGAGCCGGGCGGTGGCGAGCCAGGGCCCACCTCCGCCCGGAGCCTCGGTTACTCGAGGGTGTGCGCCGCCAGGCGGGTGAGCCGCAGCACGGACTCCGCCTTGCCGAGGATCTCCATCGACTCGAACAGCGGCGGCGAGATGCGGCGGCCTGAGACGGCGACCCGCAACGGGCCGAAGGCCACTCGGGGCTTGAGTGCGAGGCCGTCGATCAGCGTCTCGGTGAGCGTGGTGTGCACGCGGTCGTGCGTCCATTCCGCTTCGGGAATGTCCAGCAGCGCCGCGGTGGAGGCGGCGAGGATCTCCTGGGAATTCTTCGGGAGCGAGGCGAGCGCATCCGGCTGGTAGGCCAGCGAGTCGCCGCCGATGAACAGGAAGCCGAGCATGCCGGGCGCCTCACCGAGCAGGGCGATGCGCTCCTGAACGAGCGGGGCCGCGGCCTCGAGGATGGCCTGCTGCACCTCGCTCAGCGGTTCCGTCACGTCGCCGGCGGCCACCAGGTACGGGATGACCCGAGCGGCGAAGTCCGCGGGGTCGAGCAGGCGGATGTGGTCGCCGTTGAGCGACTCGGCCTTTTTGAGGTCGAAGCGGGCCGGGTTCGGCAATACGTCGACAACGTCGAACGCGGCGATCATCTCATCGATCGTGAACACGTCGCGGTCGCTCGCGAGCGACCAGCCGAGCAGCGACAGGTAGTTGACCAGGCCCTCCGGCACGAAGCCGCGAGCGCGGTGGTGGAACAGGTTGGACTCGGGGTCGCGCTTGGAGAGCTTCTTGTTGCCCTCCCCCATCACGTAGGGCATGTGCCCGAAGCGCGGCACGAACGTAGCCAGCCCGATGTCGATCAGCGCGTGGTACAGCGCGATCTGGCGCGGCGTGGAGGAGAGCAGGTCTTCGCCGCGCAGCACGTGGGTGACGCCCATCATGGCGTCGTCGACCGGGTTCACGAACGGGTATAACGGATGCCCGTTGGGCCGCACCACGACGAAGTCGCTGAACGAGCCGGCCGGGAAGGTGATCTCGCCGCGAACCAGGTCGTCGAAGGAGATGTCCGTGTCCGGCACCTTCAGTCGCAACGCCGGCGAACGGCCCTCGGCGCGGAAGGCTGCCTTCTGCTCGTCACTCAGATCGCGTTCGAAGTTGTCGTAGCCGGCCTTGGGATCGCGTCCGCGTGCGACATTGCGCACCTCGATCTCCTCACCGGTGGCGAAGCTCTCGTAGATGTGGCCGGATGCCTTGAGCTTCTCAATGACGTCGGCGTAGATGTCGTAGCGCTCGGACTGGCGGTAGGGGCCGTGCGGCCCGCCGACCTCGACGCCCTCGTCCCAGTCCAGGCGCAGCCAGCGCAGCGCGTCGAGGAGCTGCACGAAGCTCTCCTCGGTGTCACGGGCCGGGTCGGTGTCCTCGATCCGGAAGATAAACGTGCCACCTGTGTGCCGGGCGTAAGCCCAGTTGAACAGGGCCGTGCGGATGAGGCCGACGTGCGGCGTTCCGGTCGGCGAGGGGCAGAACCGAACGCGGACGTCGGTGCCGGTGGCGGTGGAAAACGGGTGCGCTATTGTCTCAGACATCGACATCGAGTCTAGTTGGCGACGGCCCCGGCCGGGGCGGCCGCGGTGAGCGCGGTGAGCGCGGCCAGACGCCGCAGGGTCGCGGCGATGGCGGGCACTCCGGCGGCACCGGCGACCGTGACCGCGTGCAGGGTGCGGTGGTCCCGGGCCAGGGTCGGGCGGATGCTCACCGACGGGTGCGCCGCGACGGATGCGGGGGCGAGCCCGGCACCGACGGCCAGCGCGGGCAGCATCGCGACGCCGATTCCCGCCGCTACGAGGCCGAGCACCGCAGCCGTGTTGTCAGTCTCGTAGGAGATGCGGGGCGTGAAACCGCTGTGCTCGCAGAGCTCCAGCAGGTGACCGCGGCACCGCGGGCATCCGCCGATCCAGTTCTCCCCGGCCAGGTCGGCGAGGTCGACCGCGTCGTCGCCGGCGTGCGCGTGGCCGGCCGGCAACACGAGCAGCATCTCGTCCCGGCGGAGCGTGGTCACGACCAGGCCGTGCGCGCTGGCCCGGTGCGGGTCGACCCGGTCGCCGGGGTAGCTGAAGGTGATCGCCAGGTCGGCGTCGTCTTCGCGCACGAGAGCCACGGCCTCCGGCGGCTCGGCCTCGACGTAGGTGACGGTGATACCCGGATGCCGGCTCCGCAGATCCGCGATCAACCGGGGCACGATCGTGGCCGAGGCGGAGGGGAAGGCCGCCAGCCTCACCTGGCCGGCCCGCAGCCCCTGCAGCTCGGCCAGCTCTCCCGACGCGGCCTCCAGGGCGACGGTCACCGTCACGGCGTGCCGGGCGAGAAGCCGGCCGGCCTCGGTGAGCCGCACGCCGCGGCCGACGCGCTCGATCACGGCCATGCCGATGCGCTGTTCCAGCCGTTTGAGGTGCTGGCTCACGGCCGGCTGGCTGTAGCCCAGCGCGGCGGCCGCCGCGGTGATCGACCCGTGGGCGGCGATGGCACCCACGACGCGCAGGCTCTGCGCATCGAGAACGGGCGGGGCGACGGGAGTCATTCCCGAATCATAACCTGCGGCTATGTTTCACATCATTTAGTGGCTGTTGTCGAATGCATGCCCCCGCCGCATGCTGGAGGAATGAATCCGATCGACTCCCCCGCCGCGCGTTCGACCGACGCGCGCTCGGAACTGCCGGAGCTGCCGGAGCTGCCGGAGCTGCCGCCCCACATCGGGGTGCGGGAGGCGCGCGCCCGGTTCCGCGGCGGCCGCGGCTACCTGGCCGCCTGCACGCTGGGGCTGCCGACCAGGGAGACGGAGGCGGCCCTTCGCGCGGACGCCGAGGCGTGGGCGCTCGGACAGGCCTCGGCGACGGGCTATGCCGCCGCCGTCGAGCGGGTTCGGCACGCGTACGCGGGGCTCGTGCACGTTCCGGTGAGCCGGGTCGCGATCGGGTCGCAGGCATCCGTGCTGGCCGGCCTGCTCGCCGCGAGCGTGCCCGACGGCGCGGAGGTGCTCTGCGTTGACGGCGACTTCAGCTCGATGGTGTTTCCCTTCCTCGGCCAGGCCCACCGCGGGGTCACCGTGCGGCATCTGCCGCTGGCTGAGCTGGCCGCCGGAATCACCGCCGACACCTGGCTCGTGGCCTGGTCGCTGGTGCAGTCGGCCACCGGCGCGGTCGCCGACACCGTGGCGATCAGGGCCGCGGCCGCACGGCACGGGAGCCTCACCCTCTGCGACACGACGCAGGCCGCCGGGTGGATGCCGGTGGACGCATCCGTCTTCGACGCCACCATCTGCCACAGCTACAAGTGGCTCTGCGCTCCCCGGGGCGTGGCCTTCCTGACCGTGACCGAGCGCCTGGCCGCCCGGCTGTTCCCCGTGCAGGCCGGCTGGTACGCCGGCCGGGACCCATGGGCCTCCTGCTACGGACCGGCCATGGACCTCGCGACCGACGCGCGCCGGTTCGACGTCTCCCCCGCCTGGAACGCCTGGGTGGGCGCCGAGCCCGCGCTGGACCTGTTCGGCCGGCTCGACCTGGCCGAGGTGCGCGATCACGCCGTGGCGCTGGGCGACACCCTCTGCACCGGGCTCGGCCTGGCGCCGGCCGGCCAGGCGATCGTGACCTGGCCGGATGCCGACGGCACCGACCTGGACCGGCTCACCCAGGCGGGGCTCACCGCTTCGGGCCGGGCCGGTCGGGCGCGGGTGGCCTTCCACCTCTGGAACGACGAGGACGACGTCGCCGACGCCCTCCGCGCCCTCCGCCCCTGACAATCCGCCGCCCGCCGCCCGCCGGTCCGGACCCGCAACCCACCGTCAAGCCCGGGCGCGGTCCGCCGAGCGGTGAGCAACTCCCCTCAAAAAGCGAAAAAGAGGGTCGGAACTCACGGCTCGGCGGGGTGGTCAGGCGGTCTTTTCGGTTACGGCCGCGATGATCGCGGTAGCGAGGGCGGCCGAGGAGGCCGGGTTCTGGCCGGTGTAAAGGTTGCGGTCGATCTCCATGTGCTCGCCCCACGCCTCGCCGGCGACGAAGTCGGCGCCCAGTTCGACCAGGCGGCTCTGCACGAGCCACTTCGCCTTCGGGGCGAGGCCGCCGAGGGTCTCCTCCTCGTCGGTGAAGCCGGTCATCCGGTAGCCGGTGAACGGCCAGCTACCGTCGGCGCGCTTGGCGGCGAGCATCGCGGCCGGTGCGTGGCAGAGCACGCCGAGGATGCGACCGGAGTCGAGGGCCTCGGTCATGATGGCGCCGGAGACGGCGTCGACGGCGAGGTCTTCCATCGGGCCGTGACCGCCCGGGTAGAAGACGACGTCGTAGTCGGCGACCGTGACGCTATCGATCGAGCGCGGTTCGTCGAGTTCGGTGCCGATCGTGTCGAGGTACGCGACGATGGCCTCGGCGCGGTCTTCGCCACCGGCGGCCGCAGGCGTCAGGCTGCCCGCGTCGATGGTGGGGGCGACGCCGCCCGGCGTAGCGATGGTGATCTGCCAGCCGGCCTCGGTGAACAGGCGGTGCGGTTCGGCGAGCTCCTCGGCCCAGTAACCGGTCGGGTGCAGGCTGCCGTCGTTGAGGGTCCAGTGGTCAGCGGCACTGACGACGAAAAGTACTGAATTCATGGTTTCTCCAGAGATTGTGATCGTATGAAAAGGATGCTGTCGGGTCGATCAGACGTTCGTGCGGACGACCATCTTGCCGGTGTTCTCACCGCGCATGAGACCGAGGAACGCCTCGACCGCGTTGTCGATCCCGTCGACGACCGTCTCGTCGAAGACGACCTCGCCCGAGGCGAGCCAGCCGGCCATGTCGGTGGAGAACGCGGCGAAGTGCTGCACGTAGTTGCCCACGATGAAGCCCTTGAGGGTCAGGCCTCGACCGATCATGTTCGCCAGGTTACGGGGGCCGACAGATGCCTCGGTGTTGTTGTACACGGAGATCGCGCCGCAGAGGGCAGCACGGCCGCCATCGTTGAAGGTGGCCAGGGCCGCCTCGAGGTGCTCCCCGCCGACGTTGTCGAAGTAGACGTCGATGCCGTCCGGAGCGGCGGCGGCGAGCTGCTCGGCGATGTTGCCGTCCTTGTAGTTGAAGGCGGCGTCGAAGCCGTACTTCTCGGTCAGCAGGGCGACCTTCTCGGCCGAACCGGCCGAGCCGATCACGCGCTTGGCGCCCTTGAGCCTGGCGATCTGGCCGACCATGCTGCCGACGGCGCCGGCGGCGCCGGAGACGAAGACGGTGTCGCCTTCCTTGAGTCCGGCCACCTCGAGCAGGCCGACGTAGGCGGTGAGGGCGGTCATGCCGAGCACGCCGAGGTAGGCGGAGAGCGGCACGCCCGGGAGCTCGGGGACGACCCGGAATCCGGCGGCATCCTCCTGCACCAGGTCGCGCCAGCCGAACTGGTGCACGACCACGTCGCCGACGGCAACCGAGTCGGAGGCCGAGGCGACCACGCGGCCGACGGCCCCGCCGGTCATGGTGTCCCCCAGCGCGTAGGGCGCGGAGTAGGACTTGGCGTCGTTCATCCGACCGCGCATGTAGGGGTCGACCGACACGAATTCGTTGGCGACGCGCACCTGGCCGGCGGCCAACTCGGGCAGGTCGATCCGGATGGTGCTGAAGTCGGCATCCGTCGGCCAGCCGGTGGGGCGCGCGGCGAGCTGGATCTGGGTGCTGGTGGTGGACGAGGCCATCGGGGGCTCCTCTGCTATTTTGTAACGGGTGGTCTAATATATTGTGTACTGAGCGATACACAAAACCACTTACAGGAAATTTGGAGGAAACGCGATGGGACGGATGCAGAGCTTCGAGCGCATCACCGTCGTGCAGGCGGCCCGGGACCTGTTCTGGGACAAGGGCTTCGACGCGGCCTCCCTCGCCGATCTGGAAGCCGCCACCGGACTCAAGCGATCCAGCATCTACCACGCGTTCGGCAGCAAGCGCGGCCTCTTCGACGCCGCCGTCGAGGACTACCAGGACACCGTGATCCGGCCGCGCCTGCGCATCCTGACCGGGGCCGGGGCCGGGGCCGGGGTCGGCCCCTCGGCCGGCCGCGCGTCACTGATCGCCTACTTCGCGGAACTCCGCTCGGCGGTGTGCGCCCTGCCGGAGGATTCCCCCCGCCGCGGCTGCCTGCTCGTGAACTGCGCCGCGGGCCTCGCCGCCCACGACGACCCGGCCCGCCAGGTCGTCGACGACTACCGGTCGGAGCTGACCCGCGCCCTTCAGGACGCCCTCCGGGCGGCCGGGTCGGCGCCGGGAGAATCCGGGCCTGACTGCGCCCCTGAGCGTGCGAGGACCCTGGCCTCACTGGGGATGAGCGCCATGCTCCTCGCCCGGGTCAACGCGGCCGAGTCGGTCGCCCTGCTCGACACGGCGCTGGACCAGATTCGGGCCTGGTTTCCGCAGGACGCGCCCGCAGCAGGCTGACAGTCGCGCGGCCGGGCTCAGGCCCGGCGCACCGGGTTCGACAACACGCCGATGCCCGCGATCTCGACCTGCACGGTGTCGCCGTCGGCGACGGCGCGGGCCCGGCCGGGGGCCCCGGTCAGGATGACATCGCCCGGCAGCAGGGTAAACACGCCGGAGACGAAGGAGATCATCTCCGCCACGGTGTGTTTGAGCAGCGCCGCGGTGCCCTCCTGGAAGGTCTCACCGTTGATGCGGGATTCGATCGAGAGGCCGGTCCAGTCGAACTCGGTGTCGATGACCGGGCCGAGCGGGCAGAACGAGTCGAAGCTCTTCGCCCGGGTCAGGTGCCCGTCCCGCTCGCGCAGGTCAACAGCGGTGACGTCGTTCGCGATCGTGTAGCCGAAGATGGAGTCCTCGGCGTCCAGCACGGACACGTTCTTCGTGATCTTGCCGATCACGATGGCGAGTTCGCCCTCCACCCGCACGTCCCGCGACGCGGCCGGCAGCACGATCGGGTCGCCCGGGCCCACGACGGCGGTGTTCGGCTTGAGGAAGAACCGCGGCTCGGAGTCCATGGCGACGGACTGCTCGTCTTCGTCGGCGAAGTAGGACCAGGCCATCCCGACGATCTTCGACCGCGGGATCACCGGGGCGAGCAGCTTCACGTCGCGCACGGGGACGCGCTGGCCGGTGGGGTCGTAGCCCGCGAACATCGGGTCGCCCTTGAGCACCACCAGCTCGTCGTCGTCGATGATCCCGAACGAGATCAGCCCGTCATTGTTGAACCGCGCGATCTTCATGCGGTTCCGGCCGGGGCGTCGAGGCGGGTGAGCCAGCCGTGGCGGTCGGGCAGGCGGCCGTACTGGATGTCGGTCAGTTCCTGGCGGAGCGCCATCGTGATCCGGCCGGCCGGCGCATCCGGGTCGCCGATTTCGAGGTTCGGACCCTTGAGCTGGGAGATGGGCGTGACGACGGCGGCGGTCCCGCAGGCGAACACCTCGGTGATGGCACCGGATGCCACCCCCTCCTGCCATTCGCCGAGGGTCACGTCTCGCTCCTCCACGGTCAGTCCCCTGTCCCGGGCCAGCTGGATGATGCTGTCGCGGGTGACGCCCTCGAGGATGGACCCGGTCAGGCGCGGCGTGACGATCGTGTCGGCGCCGTAGACGAAGAACACGTTCATGCCGCCGAGCTCGTCGATGCGGCTGCTGGTCTCGCCGTCGAGGAAGAGCACCTGCGCGCATCCGTTGTCGTAGGCCTGCATCTGGGGCAGCAGGCTGGCGGCGTAGTTGCCGCCGCACTTGGCCGCACCGGTGCCGCCGCGGCCGGCTCGGGAGTACTCGGTCGAGAGCCAGATCTTGATCGGGGCCACGCCGTCGGCGAAGTAGGCGCCGGCCGGGCTCGCGATCACGTAGTAGCCCACCTGGTGGGCGGCCCGCACGCCGAGGAAGCTCTCGTTGGCGATCATGAAGGGGCGCAGGTACAGGCTGGTCTCCGGAGCCGAGGGCACCCAGTCGCCGTCGATGGCGACCATCTGTTTGATCGATTCGATGAAGTCGGCCACCGGCAGCTCGGGCAGTGCCAGGCGGCGGGCCGAGCGCTGCAGCCGCTCCGCGTTCTTCTCGGGGCGGAAGGTCCAGATCGAACCGTCGGCGTGACGGTAGGCCTTCAGGCCCTCGAAGATCTCCTGCCCGTAGTGCAGCACGGAGGACGCCGGGTCCAGCTGAAGCGGGCCGTAGGGCATGACGCGGGCGTTGTGCCAGCCGTCGTCGATGGTCCAGTCGATCGCGACCATGTGATCGGTGAACTTCTTGCCGAATCCGGGGTCGGCGAGGATGTCCTCGCGCTCGACCTGCGACCGGGCCGCCTCGGAGGGCGTGACGGCGAAGCTCAGCGGGAAGGTCGTGGTCTCGGTGGACGTGGTATCGGTCGGTGTGGTCTCGCTGGGTGCTGCCTGGCTCATTGGAGTCCCTTGTCTGTCAGTCGGGTCACGATGGCATCGCCCACCTCGGAGGTGCTCCGGGGCGTCCGATCGCGGGCGGCGATATCCGCGGTGACGGCCGCGGAAACCCGCGTCGACGCATCCGCGAGGCCCAGGTGGTCCAGGAGGAGAGCGACCGAGAGGATGGCCGCGGTGGGGTCTGCCAGCTGCTTGCCCGCGATGTCCGGGGCCGAACCGTGCACGGGCTCGAACATGCTGGGGAACCGGCCCTCGGGATTGATGTTCCCGGAGGCCGCGAGACCGATGCCGCCGCTGATTGCGGCCGCCAGATCGGTCAGGATGTCGCCGAAGAGGTTGTCCGTGACGATGACATCAAACCTACTCGGATTCGTGACGAGGAAAATCGTCGCGGCATCCACGTGCAGGTAGTCGACGGCCACCTCGGGGAACTCGGCGGCGACGGATGCGACGACCCGCTGCCAGAGGCTACCGGCGAAGACGAGCACATTGGTCTTGTGCACGAGGGTGAGGTGTTTGCCCGGCCGGGCCTGGGCGACGGCGAAGGCGTGGCGCACGACCCGCTCGACGCCGAAGGCCGTGTTCACGGAGACCTCGTTGGCGACCTCGTGTGCCGTGCCCTGGCGGATGGCGCCGCCGTTGCCGACGTACGGGCCCTCGGTGCCCTCGCGCACGACGACGAAATCGACGTTGCCGGGGGCGGCCAACGGGCTCTGCACACCCGGGAACAGCACGCTCGGGCGCAGGTTGACGTAGTGGTCGAGCGAGAAGCGCAGCTTCAGGAGCAGTCCGCGTTCGATGTTGGCGTCTTTGAGACGGGGGTCCCCGGGGGTCCCGCCGACGGCGCCGAGCAGGATGGCGTCGTGGCCGGCGATCGAGCCGAGGTCCTCGTCGGTGAGCACGTCACCGGTTTCGAGGAACCGGGTCGCGCCGAGGGAGAACCAGGTCAGGTCGAAAGACACGTCCTCTGATGCCGTGGCGGCACCCAGGACCTTGACCGCTTCGGCGACGACCTCGGGGCCGATCCCGTCTCCGGGAATGACAGCGAGCTTGATCTGAGGGGACATTCGACTCCGTATGTCTGGACGTTGGCTGTAGATAAACCCTACTGCGACACATGAAGTGTCTAAGCTGGACAATTCCTGACAACCAACAGAAAGCAGTCAGCATGAGTATCGGATTCGGAATCTTCCTCCTCGTCGTCGGCGCCGTCATGGTGTTCGCCTTGAACGTCTCCGTGGAGTGGATGGACATCGAGCTGGTCGGCTACATCCTGATGGCTGCCGGCGCCGTCATCACCATCCTCGGCATCGTCCTGCTCACCCGCAAGCGCAGCACCCTGACCACCACCCGCAGCGCCATCGACCCGGCGAGCGGCGAGCAGGTCACCTCACAGAAGAGCTCCGTCGACGACATCCAGACGAACGGTCTTTAGCAGTACGGCACGCTGGCGGCGGCTCAGGTGGCTTTGCGCAGGGTGATCAGCGCCACCAACGCCGCCGCCAGCACCAGCCCGGCCCCGATCCAGGCCGTGGGCCCGATCCCGCCCGCGAACGCGTCGCGGGCGGACTGCAGCAGCAGGTCGGCCCGGCCGGCCGGCAGCCCGGCGGCCACGGCCACGGCGCCGCCGAGCGTCTCGGATGCGGCCGCGCGCTGCGCCGCTGTCAGCGATTCCGGCAGCACGACAGCGCTGCGGTAACTCGCCGTCAGGATGGTGCCGAGGATCGTCGTGCCGAGCACCGCACCGAGCTCGTACGCGGTTTCCCCGACAGCGGATGCCGCTCCCATCTTGTCCGCGGGAGCGCTCGCCACGATCAGTTCGTTCGACACCGTCTCGGCGGCGCCGATTCCGATCCCGAGTGCGACGAAAACCAGCGCGATGCCGGCCGCGTCCAGGTTCGCCCCGCCGAGCGCGGCGGCCGCATAGCCGCACGCCGAGATCAGCAGTGCCACCGGCACCACGATCGACGGCCGCACCCGGCGGGCGATCGGAACGATGACCAGGCCGGACACGATCATGGCCACCAGCCCCGGCACGAGCACGAGCCCGGCCGCCAGCGGTGAGAGGCCCAGGACGAGCTGCAGGTACTGGGACACGAAGAACAGCCCGCCGACGAGTGCGACAACGCTCAGCAGGTTGACGCCGATCGCCCCGCTGAACGCGCCCTGCCGGAACAGGGCGAGGTCGATCATCGGGTGGGTGAGCCGGCCCTGGCGGCGGACGAAGAGGATGCCCGCGGCGAGGCCGAGCACGATCGGAGCCAGGGCCGGGAGCGTGGCGCCGGCTTCGGCAACGGCCTTGATGCCGTAGACGACGGGCAGCATGGTGGCCAGTGAGAGCGCGATGCTCGGGGCGTCGATGCGCCCGGGGTTCGGGTCGCGGGATTCGGGCACCAGCAGCGGGCCGAGCACCAGGAGCGGCACCAGCAGCGGCACCGCCAGCAGGAAGACGGAGCCCCACTTGAAGTGTTCCAGCAGCACGCCGCCCACGACGGGGCCCAGGGCGCTGCCGGCGGCGAAACCGCTCGCCCAGATGGCGATGGCCAGTCGGCGCTGGTTGCGGTCGGTGAAGACGGACCGCAACAGGGACAGCGTCGGAGGCATCAGCATGGCGCCGAAGAAACCCAGCACGGCGCGATCGATGATGAGCCACTCGATGCTGGGGGCGAAGGCAGCCACGACGGAGACGGCTCCGAAGCCGGCCGAGCCGATCAGGAGCAGCCGGCGCCGGCCAATCCGGTCACCGAGGCTGCCCATGGCCACGAGGAGCCCGGCGAGCATGAGCGGGTAGATGTCGATCACCCAGAGCAACTGGGTTCCGGTCGGGCGGAGGTCCTCGGAAATGGCCGGCAGGGCGAGGTTGAGCACCGTGTTGTCGATCGATACCAGGAGCACGGGCAGCATCAGAACGACCAGGGCCCACCACCGGCGGCGGGAGCTGATCACCCGGCTCTCGGCTGCAATGGGGCTGGTCTCACGGAGGGAGTTGGACACGGTGACGACTGCTTTCGGCTTCAGGGACGGTGACTGTACCGTCCGGACGGTGAAGTAAACCGTCCAGACGGTATAGTAGCACCATGACCTCTGCCCCCGCTTCCCCGGCCGGGACCGCGCCGCGCCCCTCCCCCACGCGCGATCGCCTCCTCGACGCCTTCGCCCAGCTGCTGATCGACCAGGGCGAACGGGCGAGCACCCTCGAGGCGGTCGCCGCGGCCGCCGGCCTCTCCAAGGGCGGCCTGCTCTACCACTTCGGCTCGAAGGACGCCCTGATCGAAGGGCTCCTGTCGCGGCTGGACGCGCTCGTGGCCGACGATGTCGAGCGGATCCGGGCGGCGCCGGCGGGCGCGGTGGACTACCTGATCCGCACGTCGATGAGCGAGGGCACTCCCCTCGACCAGGCGATCGGGGCCGCCGTCTGCCTGGCGCAGGGGGCGCATCCGCTCGCCAACCGCACCCTGGCCTCAACTCGGCGCCAGTGGCTGAGCGCTATCGAGGAGGCGGTGGGAGACCCGGACGTGGCCGAGACGATCATGCTCATCAGTGACGGGCTGTACTACGAATCCACCCTCGCGACCCCGGGCCGGCTCGCCGCCGATGAGACATCGGCGGCGAGACTGGACCGGTTGCTGGCCGTGATCGGGCGAATGGCCGAGCGACCCGCGATCGGGTGACTACTCGGGTGATTACTCGGTGATGGCGATTTCGACCATGATGTCGGCCTCGATCGCGTCGCGCACCTTGGCCAGCAGGGTGGCCGGAACGGGCGAGTCCACCGTGAGAACGCTGAGGGCCTTGCCGCCGGCCACGTGGCGGGCGATCTGCATCCCGGCGATGTTGATCTGCGCCTCGCCGAACTCACGGCCGTAGACCGCGACGATGCCCGGACGGTCCGTGTAGAGCATCACGATCAGGTGTTCGTCGAAGGGAACCTCGACGTCGTAGCCGTTGATCTCGACGATCTTCTCGATCTGCTTGGTGCCGGTCAGGGTGCCGGAGACCGACACCTGCGAGCCGTCCGCGAGGGCGCCGCGCAGCGTGATGACGTTGCGGTACTCCGGCGATTCCTTGTCGGTGATCATGCGCACGGCGACGCCGCGCTGTTCGGCCAGGAGCGGCGCGTTGACGTAGGACACGGTCTCACTGACGACATTTGTGAAGATGCCCTTGAGTGCGGCGAGCCGGAGCACGCTCACGTCGTAGTCGGCGAGCTCGCCGCGCACCTCCACGTCGACGCTGGTCAGCGGGCTGTGGGCGCCGAGACCGGAGAAAACCTGGCCGAGCTTCTCCACCAGCGGGATGCCGGGGCGCACGTAGGGGTCGATGACGCCGCCGGCGACGTTGACCGCGTCGGGGACGAGCTCACCCGACAGGGCGAGGCGAACCGACTTGGCGACGGAGACGCCGGCCTTCTCCTGGGCCTCGTCCGTGGACGCGCCGAGGTGGGGCGTGGTGATGATGTTGTCGAGGCCGAGCAGCTTCGACCCGGTCGGCGGTTCGTTGACGAACACGTCGAGGCCCGCGCCGGCGATCGTGCCTGCGGTGAGGGCGTCGTAGAGGTCGTCCTCGTTGATGAGGCCGCCGCGGGCCACGTTCACGACGAACGCGGTGGGCTTCATCAGCTTGAACTGCTCGGCGCCGATCATGCCGTTGGTCTCGGGCGTCTTGGGCATGTGGATGGTGATGAAGTCCGACTGCGCGAGAAGCTCGTCCAGGCCGACCGGCTGCACGCCGAGCTGCTGGGCCCGGGCGGAGGTGATGTAGGGGTCGTACGCGATGATGTTCGTGCCGAAGGCCTGCATGCGCGCCGCGATCAGGGCGCCGATCCGGCCGAGGCCGATGATGCCGATGGTCTTTTCGTACAGCTCGACCCCGGTGTACTTGGAGCGCTTCCACTGCCCCTGCGCCAGCGCGCCGTGGGCGGCCGGGATGTGACGGGCCAGGCTGATGATGTGGCCGACGGTCAGTTCTGCTGCGGAAATAATGTTGGAGGTCGGGGCATTGACGACCATGACGCCCGCGGCCGTGGCCGCTTTAATGTCGACGTTGTCGAGGCCGACGCCCGCACGGGCGATGACCTTGAGCAGCGGTGCGGCGGCGATGGCCTCGGCATCCACCTTCGTGGCGGAGCGCACCAGCACGGCGTGGGCGGTGGCCAGCTCATTGAGCAGAGCAACCCGGTCTGTGCCGTCTACGGAGCGAACCTCGAAGTCGGGCCCGAGGGCGTCGACGGTGGCAGGTGATAGTTCTTCAGCAATCAAGACAACTGGTTTTGACACGAAAACGGATCCTCCGATAGCAGCGTAAAAGCGTTGAATGCGCCGCGACCCTGGGGCGCCCGATATGGCAATATTCTATCGGCTGCAGAATGGGGGCATGAGCATCGTTACCTTCCCGGACGTCCAGTGGGCACTCCGCATCGTTCTGGCCGTGGTTTTCATCGGGGCCGGGATCACCCACTTCCTGCCGCCCGTGGCACGCACGATGGCCGCGATGATCCCGCCACGACTGCGTTTCGCCGGGCCGCTGAGCCCTCGGAATCTGGTGATCGTGACGGGTCTCTGCGAAATCGCCGGCGGCATCGGTCTGCTGATCGGTAGCACGATTGTTACAGCCGGGGTGAGCCTGGTGGTCTTTCTGGCCGCCGTCTTCCCGGCGAACGCCTTCGCCGCCCGCTACCCGGACCGCTTCGGCCCCGCCGCCATCCCCCTCGTGCCGCGCCTGATCGGGCAGCTCGTGCTGATGGGCCTGATCGTGGTGGCCATTCTCTGACCGGACCCGGTCAGGCGATCAGACTGCCGAGTCCGAACATGAAGATGTCGGCGGCGATGGCCGCGTTGAGGCAGAGCCCGGCGAGGAACAGCGCCGCCTGGGCGCCCGCTCCCCTGGCACGGCCGAGCCAGGCGGCCAGCAGGTAGACGAGGATGGGCAGCAGAATGCCGGTCAGCAGCACGAACAGGCCGAAGCCGCTGAACTGGGTGTCGAGGCCCTGCGCGGTCTGGTTCAGGCCGACCAGGTTGCCGATCCCCTCCCAGATGTCGTACGCGTAGAAGAGGCCGAACACGATGGCGATCCCGAAACGGAGCCAGCGCGGGGTATGGCGCCGGGAGGCGGGTGCGGCAGCGGATGTCGTCAGTTTCGCGTCGCTCATGCGCTCGCCCCGTTTCCGAAGATGAACGGCAGCGGCGCGAGCAGCACCACCCCGAGGAGCAGCCAGCCGATCCGCGCTCTCGGATGGGTGCGGGTCAGCCAGAACGTCACCGCGAACCAGACCGCGGGAGCGGCGACGGCCAGCCAGAGTCCGAGGGAGAACATGAACTGGCCCAGCACGTCGACCAGGGGGTTCTGGATCCGGCCGACGCCGACGAACCAGCCGATCGTGTAGAGCAGGTAGACGCCGCCGAAGACGCCCAGGGCGACCAGAGTCAGGGAACTCATCGGCACCCGCCCGCGGGCTGCCTCGGCGGCTTCCACGGCCGCGGTCGGGCCCGCCACGGTCCAGCCCTCCGGCACCTCGGAGATGTCGGGCTCACCGGCCTGCTCGGCAGGGGCCTCGGCGGGTCTCTCGACGGCCGCACCGGGGCGCCCCGTCTCGGTCCCGGACGCCAGCGTGGGGTCGTCGTCTCCGGCCCAGCCCAGGGCGTCGCTGTCCCGATTATCGCCGTTGCCGGTTCCAGAAGTCATGGCTCCAGCGTACCGAGTCTGATCACACTCGGATGGTCACACCCGGCTGATCACGACCTTCAGGGCCTTCGTCTCGGCAGCGCGGGAGAAGGTGTCGTAGGCGTCCAGGATCTGGTCGAAGCTGAACCGGTGCGTGGCGAGCTTCTCTGCGGGGATCCTGTGCTGGGCCACCAGTTTGAGCAGCATGGGCGTGGTGTTGGTGTTCACCAGCCCCATGCTGATGTTGATGTTCTGGATCCACAGGTTTTCCAGGTGCAGCTCGACGGACTTCCCGTGCACGCCGACATTGGCCACGTTGCCCCCGGGACGCACGACGTCGAGGGCCATGGAGAAGGTCTCCGGGATCCCCACCGCCTCGATCGCCACGTCGACTCCGGCGCCGTCGGTCAGGGCGAGAACCTGCTCCTTCCAGTCGGCGGCTCCCGAGACGACGGCATCCGTCGCCCCGAACAGGCGCGCCTGCTCCAGACGGTTCTCGTCCAGGTCCACGGCGATGATGGTGCCGGCGCCGTACAGCCCGGCCGTCGCGATGGCAGCCAGCCCGACCGGCCCGGCCCCGATCACGGCGACCGCGTCACCCGGCTTGACCCGGCCGTACTGAACCCCAATCTCGAATCCGGTGGGCAGGATGTCGGAGAGCATCACGCCCTGCTCGTCGCTCACTCCCTCCGGGAGCTTGTGCAGGGAGTTCTCCGCATACGGCACCCGCACGTACTCGGCCTGGGTTCCGTCGATGAGGTGGCCGAAGACCCAGCCCGTGCCGGACGCTCCCTCGTCGCCGAGGCAGTGCGAGTACAGCCCGGTCTTGCAGTTCACGCAGTGCCCGCAGGACTTGATGCAGGAGATGATGACGCGATCGCCGACCGCGAGGCTCTGCACGGCGTTGCCGACCGCCGTGATCGTGCCGACGCCCTCATGCCCGAGGATGCGGCCCTCCTGCACGGCCGGAACGTCGCCCTTCAGGATGTGCAGGTCGGTGCCGCAGATGGTGGTGGTGTCGACCCGCACGATCGCGTCGGACGACTCGACGATCGTCGGGTCGGGCACGTCCTCCCAGGCATTCTTGCCGGGACCGTGGTAAACAAGCGCCTTCATGGTGACTCCTTCGTCGACGGGTTCCGGGTATTCCCCCGGCGTCGAACACGGTACTCCCGTAGACTTTTTCCATCACGGATGGGGAGTCCCACGGCAATCCCTTCGCCCTTACCGGCGCCCCGGAACCGCGCATCGGCTGGTATGACCTGAACGGATGCCGGCTGTACGCCGAAGTGCGCGGCGCCGGTCCGCCGGTGCTCCTCATGGGTGCCGCCAGCGACGACGCCGAGATGTTCCGGCCGATCGCCGAGCGCCTGGCCGGTTTCACCGTGGTGACGTGGGAACCTCGCGGCACCCGGCGCAGCGGCCGCGAGGACTGGCCGTGTGATTCGGCCCGGCACGCCGACGACGCCGCGGCGCTGCTTCGGGCGCTGGGCCTCGCCCCCGCCGCGGTCTTCGGCGCGAGCGCCGGCGGGATCGTGGCGCTGCAGCTGGCGCTGCGGCATCCGTCGCTCGTGCGCCAGGTGCTCGTCTTCGAGCCGGGGTACTTCCGGCACACCGCGAACGGTGTCGCCCTACTGAACCGGGTCAACGACGCCGTGCGGGTCCCAGGTGCGCTTGAGCCCGCTGAGGCGCCGGAGTTTCGCGGGCCCGAAGACGGCCAATGCTGCGGCCAGCGGGTCCTGGTCAGGTTCCGCCCCGAGGAAGTTCACGTACTGGCAGCCCGAGGCGAAGGGCTCCATCTCGGCGGCGAACCCGCGCACGAACGCGATCCGGGCTTCGTCGTCGGCGGCATCGGGCCAGAAGCCGTAGATGTTCAGCCAGAACTGTGCCGCCCGGTTCGGGAACGGGGGGCCTCCTCGTCGACCCGTGCGACCGCGCCGCCCATGTGGTGGATGTCGAATCCCGTCCCACGCCAGGTCTGTTCGGCCGCCCGGCGGGCGATGACCTGGATCACGTCGTCGTCGAGCCGGTCGAAGGAGGTGTTCTTCCAGTACCCACGCACGCCCCGGGGGAAGAGCTCGTCGACGGCAGACTGCCATGCGGTCCAGCGCGCCGGTTCGACCACCTCGGCGTCGGGCGGCGCGGCCCGGCGCAGTCGGTCCACGATCTCCTCGCCGGCCGCGATGTCCGGTGACGCCCAGGCGAAGCCGAGCAGCATCAGCGGGTCGTCCCCCGGCTCCCAGCCGGGCGGCGGCACCAGGAAGCTGATGATCGAGGTCAGCTCGGCGGGCAGGTCTCGGGTCCAGGCCTCGAAGGCGCGGAGCGCCTCCAGCCAGCGGTCCCGACCGTAGACGAGGTTGCCGGAGAACACCTCGGCGGGCAGCGGATGCGCCTGGAACGTGAACGTGGACACCACCCCGAAGTTGCCGCCGCCTCCGCGCAGCCCCCAGAGCAGTTCGGAGTTCTCGGAGTCGCTCGCCGTCACGTTCTCCCCCGCCGCGGTCAGGACCTCGGCGGCGACCAGGTTATCGATGGTGAGGCCGTGGGCGCGGGCGAACTGCACCACCGGACCGATGTCGCCCGCATCGGCAGCCCGCACGACCGCGACCGGGTGGCGGTCGATCATGCCGTTCCAGACGCGTCTGGCCTCGTCGTAGCCGGTGTCGCCGACCGTGATCACGAGACCGGAAATATGCCTCTGCAGGTCGTTCACCGCGTCGAGGGAGTGGGGATGCCCGCTCTGCTGCCCTGTCGTCTGCTTGCCCATGGGTTCACCTGCGATTGCCGTCGTCGATGTCTGCTGGCCGCGCGTGAGGAAAGTGGAAGCGGCCGGGTTCATCCACTGGAAACCATGTTAAACACCTGCCGGCCGCGGCAAGCACCCCGGACGCATGCCCCGGGCCATCAGCGGTTTTAACGCGCAAACGGGGCCGATCGTGTGGATCGGCCCCGTTGTTGATACGCGCTTGGGTGTTAGCGCGCGGCTTCGCCGTCGACGTAGTCGTCGTCGGAAGAGGCGTTCCAGGCGAACAGCTTGCGCAGCTCGCGGCCGGTGGCCTCGATCGGGTGCTCTTCGCCCTTCTTGCGCAGGGCGAGGAACTCCGGCGCTCCAGCGTCCTGGTCCTGGATGAACCGCTCGGCGAACGCGCCGCTCTGGATGTCGGCGAGAACGGCCTTCATGTTCTCCTTGACGTGCGGGTCGATCACGCGCGGGCCGGAGACGTAGTCGCCGTACTCTGCGGTGTCGGAGACGCTCCAGCGCTGCTTGGCGATGCCGCCCTCCCACATCAGGTCGACGATGAGCTTGAGCTCGTGCAGCACCTCGAAGTAGGCGACCTGCGGCTGGTAGCCGGCCTCGGTCAGAACCTCGAAGCCGTACTGGATCAGCTGCGACGCGCCGCCGCAGAGAACGGCCTGCTCGCCGAAGAGGTCGGTTTCGGTCTCTTCGGTGAACGTGGTCTTGATGCCGGCGGCGCGCAGGCCACCGATCGCCTTGGCGTAGCTGAGGGTGAGCGGCCAGGCCTGGCCCGACGCGTCCTTCTCCACGGCCACGATCACGGGGACGCCGCGGCCGGCCTCGTACTCACGGCGCACGGTGTGGCCCGGTCCCTTGGGGGCGACCATGACGACGTCGATGCCCTCGGGGGCCTGGATGTAGCCGAAACGGATGTTGAAGCCGTGTCCGAAGACGAGGGCCTTGCCCTCGGCCAGGTTCGGCAGGACGTCGGCGGCGAACAGGTGACGCTGCACCTGGTCGGGCGCGAGGATGACGATGACGTCGGCCCAGGCGGATGCCTCGGCGGTGCTGAGAACGGTGAAACCGGCCTCTTCGGCCTTGGCCTTGGACTTGGAGCCCTCCTTGAGGCCGATGACGACCTCGACACCCGAGTCGCGGAGGTTCTGCGCGTGGGCGTGGCCCTGCGAGCCATAGCCGATGACGGCTACCTTTTTGCCCTGGATGATCGACAGGTCGGCGTCTTTGTCGTAGTAAATCTCAGACACGGGGTAATTCTCCTTAGTGTGGGGATTGGGTCGAGCTGGTGGAGACCGGAAGGTCAAACGGTGGAGACCGGCAGGTCAGTTCTTGAAGACGCGTTCGCTGATGGATTTCGATCCGCGGCCGATGGCCAGCAGGCCGGACTGGGCGATTTCCTTGATCCCGTAGGGCTCGAGGACGCGCAGCAGAGCCTGGGTCTTGCCGGAGTCGCCGGTGACCTCGATCACGACGGCGTCCACGGACACGTCGACGACGCGGGCGCGGAAGAGCGTGACGGCTTCCAGCACCATGGACCGGGTCGTGTTGTCGGCGCGCACCTTGACGAGCAGGTGTTCGCGCTGCACGGACTGCGCCGGGTCCAGTTCGACGATCTTGATCACGTTGATCAGCTTGTTCAGCTGCTTGGTCACCTGTTCCAGCGGGGCGTCCTCGACGTCGACGAGGATCGTGATGCGGGACAGACCGGGGACCTCGGTGTGACCGACGGCGAGGCTCTCGATGTTGAATCCGCGGCGGGCGAACAGGCCGGCGACGCGGGTCAGCAGGCCGGGCTTGTCCTCGACCAGGAGGCTCAGAACGTGGCTGGTCATGGTTATTCCTCTCCCCAGGTCGGTGCATGGTCCTTGGCGTACTGGACGTAGCTGTTGCTGACGCCCTGCGGCACCATCGGCCAGACCATCGCGTCGCGGCTGACCACGAAGTCGATCACGACCGGGCGGTCGTTGGTCGCGAGCGCCAGCTTGATGGCGTCGTCGACCTGGTCGGCGCTGGTCACGCGGATGGCGAGGGCGCCGTAGGCCTCCGACAGCTTCACGAAGTCCGGCACCATGTCGGAGCCGTGCCCGGTGTTGAGGTCGGTGAAGGAGTGCCGCCCGTCGTAGAACAGGGTCTGCCACTGGCGCACCATGCCCAGGGAGGAGTTGTTGATGATCGCGACCTTGATCGGGATGTTGTTGATCGTGCAGGTGGCGAGTTCCTGGTTGGTCATCTGGAAGCATCCGTCGCCGTCGATCGACCAGACCACCCGGTCGGGCTCGGCGACCTTGGCGCCCATCGCCGCGGGGATGGAGTAGCCCATCGTGCCCGCTCCGCCGGAGTTCAGCCAGGAGTTGGGACGTTCGTACTTGATGAACTGGGCGGCCCACATCTGGTGCTGGCCGACGCCGGCCGCGTACACGGCCTCCGGCCCGGTCAGTTCGCCGATGCGCTGGATCACGAACTGCGGGCTCATCAGCCCGTCGGTGGGTTCCGCGTAGCCGAGCGGGAATTCCTCGCGCAGGCCGCTGAGGTAGGTCCACCAGGCGCTGATGTCGGGGGTCGTCGTCTTCGCGGCGGCCGCGTAGGCGGCGGTGAGGTCGGCGATGACATCCTTGGCATCGCCGACGATCGGCACATCGGCGGCGCGGATCTTGCCGATTTCAGCGGGGTCGACATCGACGTGCACGATCGAGGCGTGCGGCGCGAACTCGGAGACCTTGCCGGTGACCCGGTCGTCGAACCGGGCGCCGAGCGCGATGATCAGGTCGGATTCCTGCAGGGCCAGCACCGCGGACACGGTTCCGTGCATGCCGGGCATGCCCAGGTGCTGCTGGTGGGAGTCGGGGAACGCGCCTCGGGCCATCAGGGTGGTGACGACGGGCGTGTTGGTCAGCTCGGCGAAGGCGAGCAGTTCTTCCGACGCCCGGGCGCGGATGACGCCGCCGCCGACGTAGAGCACGGGCTTCTTCGCCTCGGCGAGCAGCTGGGCCGCGGCCTGCACCTGCTTGCCGTGCGCCTTGGTGATGGGGCGGTAGCCGGGCAGGTCGAGCTTCGGCGGCCAGATGAAGGGCGCCTTCTGCTGCTGGGCGTCCTTGGTGATGTCCACGAGCACGGGGCCGGGACGGCCGGTGGAGGCGATCAGGTGCGCCGAGGCGATGGCCGCGGGGATGTCCTCGGCCCGCTTGACCAGGAAGGAGTGCTTGGTGATCGGCATGGTGATGCCGACGATGTCGGCCTCCTGGAACGCATCCGTGCCCATCAGGGTCGAGAAGACCTGACCGGTGATGCAGAGGATCGGCACCGAGTCCATGTAGGCGTCGGCGATGGCCGTGACCAGGTTGGTGGCGCCCGGGCCGGAGGTGGCGATGGCCACGCCCACCCGGTTGCTGGCGGACGCGTAGCCCTCGGCCGCGTGGCCGGCGCCCTGTTCGTGGCGCACCAGGATGTGCCGGATGGAGTCCTGTGTCATCAGCTCGTCGTAGAGCGGGATCACGGCGCCGCCGGGCAGGCCGAAGACGTCGGTCACTCCCAGCAGTTCCAGCGATCGGATGATGGCCCCCGAGCCGGTCAGGATCTCCGGCTTGCCCTGGCCCGCGTCCACGGACGCGGCGGCGGTCGAGGGCGAGGGCGATGGCGATGGCACGGGTGAGGTGTCCGCGGTCATGAAATCAAATCCCTAGTTCGATTGCGAATGGTGAGCTAGCCGGTCACGGCGCCAACGGCCGCGGACTGCACGAGCTTCGAATACTTGGCGAGAACGCCCCGGGTGTAGCGCGGAGGCAGAGCGGCCCAGCCAACACTCCGGACGGCCAGCTCATCAGGGTCGACCAGTAGGTCGAGCGTGCGAGCTGCGATATCGACCCGTATGAGATCACCATCGCGCACGAAGGCGATTGGACCTGCGTCCACCGCTTCGGGTGCTATATGGCCGATGCACAGTCCGGTTGTGCCGCCTGAGAATCGACCGTCCGTTAAGAGTAGTACATCGGCGCCGAGCCCGGCGCCCTTGATGGCCGCGGTGATCGAGAGCATCTCCCGCATTCCCGGGCCGCCCTTCGGGCCCTCGTAGCGGATGACGACCACGTCACCCTTCTCGATCGTGCCCTCGGTGAGGGCGTCCATGGCGGCGCGCTCGCGCTCGAACACGCGGGCCGGGCCCTCGAACACGTCGGAGTCGAAGCCGGCGGTCTTGACGACGGCGCCCTCGGGGGCCATCGACCCCTTGAGGATGGTGATGCCGCCGCTGGCGTGGATCGGGTTGTCGAGCGTGCGCAGCACCTCGCCGTCCAGTTCGGGTGGGTCGACCTCGGCCAGGTTCTCGGCGACGGTCTTGCCGGTCACGGTGAGCGCGTCGCCGTGGATCAGCCCGGCCTCGAGCAGGGCGCGCATGACGGCGGGAACCCCGCCGTGGCGGTCCACGTCGTTCATGACGTACTTGCCGAACGGCTTGAGGTCGCCGATGTGGGGAACCTTGTCGCCGATCCGGTTGAAGTCGTCGAGGGTCAGGTCGACCTCGGCCTCGTTCGCGATGGCCAGCAGGTGCAGCACCACGTTGGTGGAGCCGCCGAACGCCATCGCCACCGCGATCGCGTTCTCGAAGGCCTTGCGGGTCAGGATGTCCCTGGCCGTGATCCCCAGGCGCAGCAGGTTGACGACGGCCTCGCCGGAGCGGTGCGCGTAGTAGTCGCGGCGGCGGTCGGCGGAGGCGGGCGAGGCGGAGCCGGGCAGGCTCATGCCGAGGGCCTCGGCGACGCTGGCCATCGTGTTGGCGGTGTACATGCCGCCGCAGGCACCCTCGCCGGGGGCGAAGGCGCACTCGATCCGCTTGGCGTCGGCTTCAGACATCCGCCCGGCCTTCACCGCGCCGACCGCTTCGAACGAGTCGATGATGGTGATGTCTTTTTCGGTGCCGTCGGAGAGCTTGACCCAGCCGGGCGCGATCGAGCCGGCGTAGAGGAAGACACTGGCCAGGTCGAGGCGCGCGGCGGCCATCAGCATGCCGGGGAGCGACTTGTCGCAGCCGGCCAGGAGCACGGAGCCGTCGAGTCGCTCGGCCTGCATGACGACCTCGACCGAGTCGGCGATGACCTCGCGGGACACCAGGGAGAAGTGCATGCCCTCATGGCCCATCGAGATGCCGTCGGAGACCGAGATGGTGCCGAACTGAAGCGGGTAGCCGCCGCCGCCGTGCACGCCTTCCTTGGCGGCCTGCGCGAGGCGGTCCAGCGACAGGTTGCAGGGGGTGATCTCGTTCCAGGAACTGGCGATACCGATCTGGGGTTTTTCCCAGTCGGCGTCTCCCATCCCGACGGCACGAAGCATCCCACGAGAAGTGGTGGCTTCGATCCCGTCTGTCACGTCGCGGCTGCGTGGCTTCAGATCGATCTCAGTCATGCACTGAGTCTAGAACCTCGAAGTGGGGCTCAGTTCGCCCGGGCCTCGGCCGCGGTGGCGGCCGCCTCCCGGATGTCCGCGATGATTCCCAGCACCCGGGGAACCTCCTCAGGCCCCCGCACGCGGTAGCCGGCCAGTGACGGCCCGGCGCCGATCTTGAGGCCGAGGTCACCCTCGTGCAGCACCGCGAAGGCGTCCTCGTCGGTCAGGTCGTCCCCGGCGTAGAACACCCGGTCGGCTCCCGTGTACTCGCGGAGCCGCTCGAGCGCGTCCCCCTTGGTGCTGCCCCGCACCGCGAACTCGAGCACGTCCTTGCCGGCGCGCACGGTCATCCCGGGTATCAGCACGCTGAGCTGGTCCCTGGCCTCCTTCTGGGCGGCCTGGCCGGCCTGCGGCGTGGCCAGGCGGGTGTGCAGGGCGCGCCCCGCGGGCTTTCGCTCAATCCAGGTGCCCTCGACGGATGCGGAGATGCCCTCGAGCACCCGGTTCAGGGTTTCCAGTTGTTCCAGTTCGGCGGCCACGAGATCCAACTGGATGTCGGCGGTGTCGAGCTGCACCTCGATCCCGTGGGAGCCGGTGAGCAGCACGTCATCCTGCGGGTCGGACACGTACCGCAGGCTGACCAGGGCCCGGCCGGAGACGAAGGCCACCCGCACTCCGTCCAGGTCGAGCAGGCGCTGCACGGCGCCCCGGGTGCCGTCCACGGCCCGCGCATCTTCCGGCCGGTCGACGTGCGGGGCGAGGGTCCCGTCGAAGTCGAGGGCCACGAGGAGCTTGTCCGCGCCGCTGACCTCGCGGAGCGCGCCCACGAGGGCGTCGGGGATTCCGGGGCGCACGGCGGCTCCTTCGGTGAGGGTGCGGAGGAAGGACGAGGACCAGGCGGCGACGTCGTTGTCGAAGACCTTGCGGCGCAGCGCGCGCATCCGTCGCTGACGTTCCGGGCGGGGCATGGCGATCGCCCGGAGGATGGCCGCCTTTACCCCGTCGATGTCGTGCGGGTTGATCAGCACGGCCTGCTTGAGCTCGTCGGCGGCCCCGGCGAACTCGCTCAGGACGAGTACGCCGTCGCGGTCGAAGCGCACAGCGACGTATTCCTTGGCGACGAGGTTCATGCCGTCCCGGAGCGCGGTGACGAGCATCACGTCCGCGGCCAGGTACAGGGCGACCATCTCCTCCCGCGGGTAGCCGTGGTGGTGGTAACTGATGGCGGTGTGGCTGATGGTCGAGAAGTCCCCGTTGAGCCGGCCGACCGCCAGTTCGATCTCGTCCCGCAGCGCGATGTAAGGCCCGACCCGTTCGCGGGAGGGGCTGGCCACCTGCACCAGGGTGACGTCCTCGACGCTCAGGCTGCCGTCGGCGAGCAGCTCGCCGAAGGCCTTGATCCGGTGCGCGATGCCCTTGGTGTAGTCCAGGCGGTCGACGCCGAGCATGATGGTCTTCGGGTTGCCGAGGTCTTCGCGGATCTGGCGGGCGCGCGCCTGAACCTCGGGGTCACGGGCCAGTTCCTCGTAGGAGGCCGCGTCGATGGAGATCGGGAAGTGTTTGGCGATCACTCGCCGCGTCTGGCCGTCGGGCGCCGGAACGTCGATGGCGACGCCGCGGGTCGGGTAACCGTAGAGGCGGCGCACGGCCCGGGAGAAGTTGCCCGCGTCGGCCAGGCGCTGGAATCCGACCAGGTCGGCCCCCAGCAGGCCGTCGAGGATCTGCTTGCGCCAGGGCAGCTGGGCGTAGATCCCGTAGGGCGGGAAGGGGATGTGGTTGAAGAAGCCGATCACGAGGTCGGGGCGCGCCTCGCGCAGCATCCGTGGCACGAGCTGCAGCTGGTAGTCGTGCACCCAGACGGTCGCGCCGGTGGACGCGGCGGCGGCGGCGGCCTCGGCAAAGCGCCGGTTGACCCGGACATAGGCGTCCCACCACTCGCGGTGAAAGCTCGGCGGTGCGATCACGTCGTGGTACAGCGGCCAGATGGTGTCGTTGGAGAAGCCCTCGTAATAGTCCTCGAGGTCGGCTTCGCTCAGCCGCACCGGCACGATCGAGATGCCGTCGTTCTCGAACGGTTCGAAGGTGCGGTCGGCGACTCCCGGCCAGCCGACCCAGGCGCCGTCGGAACTCCGCATCAACGGCTCCAGGGCGGTGACCAGCCCGCCGGGCGAGGTGCGCCAACTCTCGGTGCCGTCGTCGGCGACGTCGATCTCGACCGGGAGGCGGTTGGAGACCACGACCAGGGAATAGGTCACGTCGTGGCCATCGGCGGATGCCGTGGGTTCGGCTGAAGAAGAAATGGTCTCGTCCGTTCCGGCGGGCGCGGAGGCGATCGCCTGGGTGGACTTTCAAGGCTACCAGCGGGTCGGAAAGCGGCGTATTTTGGTTTGCAAACGTGTCGCGACGTGGCATGACCCAACGAGAACCGTTCGAAAAAGGCGGACCCATGACAACGCTCAGTTCGGTGCTGATCGCACTCTTCGTCATCATCCTTGTTTCCTTCATCGTGACCTTCGTCGTGGTGCGCATGCTCTACAAACGCCTTCGCCCGAGCCGGATGCTGACCGGCGCGGTTCTGCGCTCACAAGCCCGGGTGGTCCGGGGCCCGCAACGCGAGGTCCTGAAGCTGCGCGTGCGGCTGCAGGACACTCTCGACAGCGGGCAGGCAGCGGTCGACCTGGCCCGAAGCAGCGAGGGCCCGCTCGGCGAACTCCCGCGGCTCTTTCGCCGGGTCCGGAGCGAGGGCGCGACGCTGGAATCGCAGTTGCGGCTGCTGCAGAGCGAGAGCGATCCCGCCGTTCTCGCCGAGGCGATACCGGTGGCGCGCCGCCGGGTCGACCAGGTCGCCGTGCTGGCGCGCCGCCTGCGCTCGGCCGTCGCTTCCGGCCTCGGCGACCTGACCGACGACAGCCTGATGACCCTGCATTCCGATGTCGACCATGAGGTCGACGCGCTGAGGGCCGGAGTGCAGGAGTTGCGCACGCTCAACGGCCACGACGCATTCCCCTCCCCTCCTGTCCTTGAGGCGATGCACCGGGTGTCAACGAACCGTCTGACCGGGGGGAACGGATCATGACCATCAGCTCGCGGCTGCGGGTCATCCTTCGCAGCAAGTCGTCCCGAGCCCTGACCCGGCTGGAGGACCCCCGGGAGGCCCCCGACGACAGCTACGAGCAACAGGTCAGGATGCTGCAGCAGATGCGGCAGGGACTGGCCGAGGTGGCGACGACGAAGAAACGGATCGAGCTGCAGGGGCAGGAAATGGGCTCCCGCTACCAGCGGCTGGCCGACCAGGCCCAGGAGGCTCTGAACCAGGGACGGGAAGACCTCGCCCGCACGGCACTCGAGCGCCGCTCCCTCCTCGAGAGCCAGGTCGCGGCCCTGCAGAACCAGTACACCGCGCTGGAACACCAGCAGGCGCAACTGCACGACAACGAGCGTCGCCTCGCTGAACGGGTCGCCGCCTTCCGCACGGAGAAAGAGACGATCAAGGCCACCTACTCCGCGTCCGAGGCGCGGGTGAGGGCCAACCAGGCCGCGGCGGGGATCGGCTCCCAGATGAGCGATGTCGGCATCAACCTCGACCGGGCCAAAGACCGGGTCGCGCAGATGCAGGCCCGCGCCGCCGCCACCGACGAGCTGCTCTCCAGCGGCGCCTTGAGCGATGCCACCGCCGCGCCCGACGCGGACCTCGAACGCCAGCTGTCGGCCGGCACGACGAAAGCAGACGTCGACCGCCAACTCCAGGCGATGAAGAACGCCCGCGCTTCCCGCCCGGGCAGCGCCCCCGGCACCGGGCCGGGCAGCCGGGGCGGAGCCCGACCCCAGCCCGGAACCGACGCCTGGCTGAGCATCGGCCAGGGCCCGAACACCCCCTGACCGGTCGGCGAACCAGCCCGCCCGCTCCGACGAAGTCCGTGCCGGTGAAGCAGGCCCGGCGTCGAACCAATTCGACGGAGATTTTGAGTTAAAACCACCCAATCGGTGCGCCGGGGCACGATATCGGCAAAATCTCCGTCGAATTGGTTCGCGAGCAGTTCGTGGGGCGGCGGGCAGCGGGCAGTGGCCGGTGAAAAAACGGGTCGGATCACAGGAATATCCGGTGGGCCGGGTAGCGTGGAGGCAGGAGGCCCTTTTATGCGCAAGTTCATTTTCAGCAGTGCCATGCTCGGTGTACTGGCCGGCGGGCTGAACATCCTGCACGCCACCCGCACCGAGAAACACGACTGGCGTCTGGTCCTGATGTGGATCGGCTGGGGACTCAGTTTCGCCGTCGCCGTCGGCACGATCATCGAAGACGCCGACGAGCGCCAGATCGAGCACTGACCGGGGGTTCTGCGGCGTGTCAGAACGGTTTGCCTGCGTGAAGGCGGCACACTGGGAGTAATACTCAGCACAGCCGAGAGGGGCTCCCCGATGTTTGGTCGTCGACGTCGCGTCGAACCGGTGGCGCCGGTCACCCCGCCGCCCCTGGCCGAGCTCACCGACGAACAGGTCTTCGCTCTTCTGCACGAGCAGCTCGCGCAGCTTGTCGGAACCCAGGGGCAGTGGACCCTCGTGCCCCGCAGCAGCGACGACACCGATGTGATCTTCCACGGCCTGAAGGCACACCAGATCGCGTCCTCGCTCGCTGCCGTGCTGCGCATCGAGACGGCTGCCCTGCGCGGCGAGGTCTCGGCGGAGCCGACGGCCCTGTCCTGGACGCCGGCCCCGATTTCCGTGTGGGCCGAGCCGGAGCGAGCAGCCCTGGCCCCCGTGGCACTGCCCCACTTCTCCTCGGCCGCGCCCGAAGCGGCCGAGTCGACGGATCGCGCCCGACTCGTCGCTTAAGAGCGGCGCGAGCAGCCAGACCGACCGGTCTGGGCTCCTGGGTCAGTCAGCCGACGGGTTTCCAATCCGCCGGGCCCGTGGTCCCCGCCGGATAGTCCCCCAGGGGTACGGCATCCGTGCGCCAGGCGGCAAGCACCGGCGCCACGATGCGCCAGCACTCTTCCGCGGAGTCCCCACGCACCGAGAGCGTCGGATCCCCGCCGAGCACTCCCTCGAGCACCTCGCCGTACGCCAGCAGTTGACCCGGCCCGAATGCCGCGTTGAGGTGCACCCGGTCAAGGGTGAGCGGGTCCCCCGGGCCGTTGAGGTTCAGTTCCAGCGAGATCTCGTCCGGGACCAGCAGGATCCGCAGGACGGTCGGGCCCGGCTGGGCGCCGAACCCGGTCGGCAGGTACGGCACCGGTTTGAAAGTGATCACGATTTCACGGCGGCGCTCGGCGAGGGCCTTCCCTGATCGCAGGGTGAACGGGACGCCCGCCCAGCGCCAGGTGTTGATCTCGAGAGTGACCTCGGCCAGAGTCTCGGTATTGTTCTCCGCCCGCACCCCGTGCTCATCGACGTACGACGGCACGGAGTGCCCGTCGACGACACCGGCGGTGTAGCGAGCGCGATGGCTATTGCGTGCGGGGTTGCCGTTGCGCAGCCGGGTGGCGCGCAGCACGATTCCCTTCGCATCCCGGAGGTCGGCCGCTCCCAGAGAGGACGGTGGCTCCATGGCCAGCACGGCCAGCACCTGCAGAAGGTGACTCTGGATCATGTCGACCAGGGCGCCGGCGCGGTCGTAGTACCCCGCCCGGCCCTCCAGGCCGAGCTGCTCGTCGTAGACGATGTCCACACGCTCGATGTGCTCGCTGCTCCACAGCGGTTCGAAGATCCGGTTGGCGAATCGGAGCCCGAGCAGGTTGTAGACGGTGGAGCGCCCCAGAAAGTGGTCAACGCGATGGATCTGGTTCTCGGGCACGAATCCGGCGAGCCGGGCGTTCAGGGCGACGGCGCTCTCCTCATCGACGCCAAAGGGTTTCTCGAGGGCGATCTGGGCGCCCGCCGGCAGCCCGACCTCGGCGAGCGCGTCACACACCAGGGCGGCGACGGCGGGAGGCACGGCCAGGTACACGGCCGGCACGCCCTCGCATTCCGCCAGCACCCGGGCGAGGTCCGCCGGATCCGCGGGATTCGCCGTGTGATACGTGGTCTCGGCGATGACCCTGTCCACGGCGGACCCTGAGGCTCCGGCCGTGGCGAACGATTTCTTCACGACGGCCCGCCAGGCGGCCGGAGTGAATTCTTCCCGCCCCGCTCCGACCAGCTGCAGCCGGCGCTCGGGCTGCTTCGTCAGGAGCTGACCCAGGGCGGGCATGAGAAGGCGGGATGACAGGTCCCCGCCCGCACCCAGGAGAAGAAACGTCGAGATGTGCGCGGTCATCTGACAAACCTAGCTGGCAGGGTGTCTGCATGGCGCTCAACATCGAAGATTATGCCCTGATCAGCGACTGCCACACCGCGGCCCTCGTCGGCCGGGACGGGAGCATTGACTGGCTCTGCCTGCCCCGCTACGACTCGGCCTCGATGTTCGGGGCCCTCCTCGGCGACGAGGACCACGGACGATGGCTCCTGGCGCCCGTGGACGATTCGGCCACCTGCACACGCTCCTATGTCGACGGCACCTTCATCCTGTCCCAGGTCTGGACGACGGAGACGGGGCAGGTGGGGGTCCTGGATTTCATGCCCCACGGCGATCGGCGATCGGACCTGGTGCGCCGGGTGCTGGGCATCTCCGGATCGGTGCGGATGGGCCAGGAGTTACGCATCCGCTTCGGCTGTGCGACGACCATGCCCTGGGTTCGCCAGCTCCGCCGCGGAGACCAGCGTGACCTGATCGCCGTGGCGGGTCCGGACGCCGTGATCCTGCGGGGTCCCGGCCTGACTCCGGCGGACCACCGGCACGTCTCGCAATTGACCGTCGCGGCCGGCGAGACCGTCGACCTGCAACTGGCCTGGTACCCGTCGCACGAGGAGCCGCCACACGCCCTGGATGTCACCGACTCCCTGCACCGCACGGCCGAGTGGTGGCAGGGCTGGGCGCGCTCGTACACCCACGAAGGCGCTTTCCGGGACGAGGTGGTGCGATCGATGCTCGTGCTGCGTGCGCTCACGCACGAGACCACCGGGGGAATCGTGGCTGCCGCGACCACGTCCCTTCCCGAGTCCCGGGGCGGGCACCGCAACTGGGATTACCGGTACGTCTGGCTCCGGGATGCCGCCCTCACCCGGTCCGTGCTGCTGTCCCACGGATACGAGGTGGAGGCCCAGGGCTGGCGGGCCTGGCTGTTGCGGGCGGTTGCTGGCGGTTGCCGGCGACCCGGAGGATGTGCAGATCATGTACGGGCTCTCGGGCGAACGCTACCTCCCCGAACGCGAGCTGACCAGCCTGCCGGGATACCGCGGCGCCGGACCGGTGCGGGTGGGCAACGGCGCCGTCAACCAGTTCCAGGCCGACGTCATCGGCGAGGTGCTGGTTGCGCTGCACGCTGCCCGCGAGGCGGGGATCACTGAAACGGAGTTCTCCTGGCCGCTGCAGCGGGCCCTGATCGACTACCTCGAGCACAACTGGTCTCGCCCGGACCAGGGCATCTGGGAGGTGCGCGGACCGGCCCGCGAATTCGCCCACTCCCGCGTGATGGTCTGGGCGGCCTTCGACCGGATGGTGCGCGGCGTGAGCGAGTTCGGACTCGACGGGCCGGTCGAGCGCTGGGCCGAATTGCGCGAGAAGGTGCGGCTGGACATCGAGCGGCACGGATTCGACGCGGAGCGCAACATCTTCACCCAGTACTTCGGCGGTAGCGATGTGGACGCATCCCTGCTCGTACTCCCCCAGGTCGGCTTCTGCGCGCCGGACGATCCACGGATGCTCGGCACGGTGGCCGCGATCGAGGCCGACCTTCTCAGCGGCGGCCTGGTGCTGCGCTACCGCACCGACACGACCGTGGCCGGTCTCCCCGCGGGCGAGCAACCATTCCTGGCGTGCTCGTTCTGGCTGGTCGAACAGTATGCCGCGTCCGGCAGGGGCTCCGACACGACGGCCCTGATGGAGCGTCTGGTAGCACTCTCCAACGACGTCGGCCTGCTCTCCGAGGAGTACGACGTTCGCTACGGTCACCAGGCGGGCAACACGCCGCAGGCGCTGTCCCACCTGGCGCTGGCGCTGGCGGCTGACGCGATCGTCGCCGGCTCCGTGCCGGTCGGAACATCCGCCGCCGGCCCAGGATTATAGAGTTCGGTCATATTCTTTGTAGGTCTTCGTCGGAACGGGGCCGCCGGAGGATTCTAGATTGAAGAGCATGACCGCACGCACCCGCACCCGCACACTCACCGTCCGTGATCTCGCGCAGATTGCCATCTTCGCCGCCCTGATCGCTGCCCTGGGGCTGCCGGGCGCCCTGACCATCGGTGCGGTGGCCGTGCCGATCACCTTCCAGACCCTGGGGGTGATGCTGGCGGGCGCCGTGCTCGGCGCCCGGAAGGGCTTCTTCGCCGTGGCGCTGCTCCTTGTGCTGGCCGCGGCGGGCCTGCCCCTGTTGTCGGGCGGCCGCGGCGGGCTGGTCTGGTTCACCACGAGCCCGGCGGCCGGTTACCTCTACGGCTGGCTGCTGGGCGTGGTGGTCATCGGCTACCTGACCGGGAGGCTGCTCCCCCGCTACCCGTTCTGGGCCGCGCTGGGTGCGACCGTGCTGGGCGGCATCGTCGTGGTCTACCTCGTCGGCGTACCGGTCACCGCGCTGAACCTGGGCCTGCCGGTCTGGGTTGCGGCGGTCGACAGCGTGAAATTCCTGCCGGGTGACGTGCTCAAGGCTGTCGTCACCGTGCTGGTCGCACGCCAGGTGCACAAGGCCTACCCCGGGCTGATCCCGGTGCGTCGCCGGTCAGCCCGCACGCCGAAGGTCTTCGCCGGTCGCCGATGAGCTCGATCAGCTTCGACGGGGTCTCGCATGCGTTCGGCGAACGGATGGTGCTACGCGACATCCGTCTGAATCTCACCGAGCGGAGGGTTGGGATCGTCGGCGCCAATGGCTCCGGCAAGTCCACGCTGGTGCGGCTGATCAACGGGTTGATCACCCCCGACAGCGGAACGGTCACGGTCGACGGGCTGAACGTGGCCCGCAACGCCAAAGAGGTGCGGCGCAAGGTGGGGTTCATTTTCACGAACCCGGACAACCAGATCGTCATGCCCACCGTCGCGGAGGACGTCGCGTTCACCCTGCGGCGGCGCGGGCTGACCCGGGATGAGGTAGCCGCCCGAACGACGGCCGCGCTGGATCGGTTCGGCCTCAGCCAGCATGCCGACCACCCGGCGCACCGACTGTCCGGCGGTCAGAAACAGCTGCTCGCCCTGGCCGCCGTGCTCGTCGCTGAACCGCAGATCGTGGTGGCGGACGAACCGACCACCCTGCTCGACGCGCGGAACGCCCGCCGGATCACCGAGCTCCTGCTCGGGATGAGCCAGCAGGTCATCGTGGTGACCCACCAGCTCGAGTTGCTGGCCGCCTTCGACCGTGTGGTGGTGATCGAGGACGGCCGGGTCGTCGCCGACGGCACGCCGGAGGCCGCCCTCGGGTCGTATCGGGCACTGCTGGCATGATCGGGCTGTACCACCCCGGGCACTCGCTCATCCACCGTGCACCGATGCTGCTCAAGCTGGCGCTGCTCTCCGCCGGGGTGATGATCGTGGGGCTGCTCGGGGAGCCGTGGCAACTCGGCGCCGCCCTCGCGGTCGTGTTCGGGCTCTACCTCGTGGCGCGCGTGCCCCTGGCACCGGCCTGGCAGCAGATCGGGCCGATCCTCTGGGTCCTGCTGATCGCCGTGCCCGTGCAGGCTCTGTTCGCGGGCTGGACCGTCGCCGGCCTGATGGCCGGGCGCCTGCTGATCGCGGTGGCGCTGGCCGCACTGTTCACCCTGACCACCACGGTCACGGCCGTGCTCGAGGGGTTCCAACGGATGCTGCGGCCGTTGCGCCGCTGGATCGACGCCGACCGGGTCGGACTGCTCGTGGCCCTCACCCTGCGCTGCATCCCCCTCGTCGCCGAGATCGTGACCGAGGTGATCGAGGCCCGCCGGGCCCGGGGAACCCAGGGATCTCTGCTGGCCCTCGCTGTGCCGGTCGTGGTGCGCTCCCTGTATGCGGCGGACGCGATCGGCGAGGCCCTGGTGGCCCGCGGCCTCGACGACTGAACCGCTCCCCGGCCGAGGCGCCGCATCCCTTGCCGGTCCGCATGGCCGGGGGCAGACTGATCAGGGCAGAACCTCCCCGGACCCGATAGTGGAGGACACCATGGGCACAGGAAACATGAGCACGCTCGTCGTCTACGACTCGAACTTCGGCAACACCCAGGTGATCGCCGAGGCGATTGCCGCAGAGCTCGGCGAGGACACCCGAGCCGTTCCCGTTGCCGGTCTGGGACTCGACAGTCTCACCGGCGTCGAACTCCTCGTCGTGGGCGGCCCGGTCAACGGCTGGCGTCCCTCGCCGCGGATGCAGACGTTCCTCGCCCAGTTCAGCCACGGAACCCTGCGAGGGGTGCGGGCCGCGGCGTTCGACACGCGGCTCAGGCTGTTCATCCACGGAGACGCCGCCGGCAAGATGGCGCACGCCCTCGAGCGGGCGGGCGCCCATATCGTGGCCAGGCCCGTGGGGTTCGTCGTGGAGGGCACGCACGGTCCCCTGGCGGCGGGCGAGCTCGAGAAAGCGGTCGCGTGGGCGGGGTCGATCGTGTCCGCCATCCACCGATAGTGCGCGAAAAAGGCCCGGATCGAGGGGATCCGGGCCTTGTGGGGTTGCGCTACTTGCTGGTGAGCAAGTCCACGTAATCCTGGTTTTCGGAGATCCACTTCGCCACGATCGGCTCGTAGTCCTTGCCGTCGTAGTCGACGAACATGGCCTTTTCGAGCGAGTACAGCTTGTCGAGGTCCATGTCGAAGCCCTTGATCCAGGTGGTGGCCCGCGGGAAGTCGTCGGCGAAGTCGGCCTTGGCGTAGGAGTGCAGACTCTCCTTGCCCTTCAGCGCGCCCTTGGGGTCGTCGAGGGTCTTGATCGGCAGCGAACCGTACGCCCAGTGCGGCTCCCAGAGGGTCACGGCGATGTTCTCGCCGGCTTTGGTGGCCGCGGTGAGTTCGGTGAGCATGGCGGCGGTCGACGAGGTCAGGTATTCCATGTCCTCGAGGCCGTAGGTCGGGATGACCTTCTCGGTGGTCGCCTTGGTCAGGCCGGCTCCGGGCTCGATCCCGACGATGCGATTGCCGAACTTGTCGGCGTTCTTGGCCAGCTCGTCGAGGGAGTCGATCGGGGCGTCCTCGTTCACGGCGATGGTCAGCCGTGATTCCTTGTTCCAGGCCCCCAGATCGACGATGTCGTCGCCGTATTCCTTGACGTAGGACGCGTGGGTCTTGGGCATCCAGACATCCATGTTCAGGTCGTAGTCGCCGGTGGAGAGACCGGAGTAGACGGGGGCGACGTCAGCGTATTCCAGCTCGGCGTTGTAGCCCTTCTCGTCGAGGATGGCCTTCCAGAGTTCGGACACCGCGACGCCTTCGTCCCAGCCGTTGAACACGGCGATGGTGATGTCTTTCTTGTCCTTATTGCCGTTTCCGACGGTCTCCGCTTCGGAGGCCGCGCAGCCGGACAGGGCGAGAAGCCCGACGGCTCCGATGGCGAGGAGGGACAGTGATCGTTTCTTCATGGTGTTTCCTTTCGGGTCACCTGACGGTGACCGGGGTGCAACAGTGAGCAGGTCAGGCAGCCAGAGCTTGCTGGCTGCGACGCTTGCGGGCCGCGAGGATGCGGCCGAGGGGGGTGTCGCCGGTGCCGAGGGCCGCGGTCAGTCGGTCGAGGAAGATCGCGAGGATCACCACGGCCAGGCCGGCCTCGAAGCCGAGTGCGACATCGATGCGGTTCAGGCTGGCGACGACATCCGCTCCGAGCCCACCGGCACCGACCATTCCTGCGATGACGACCATCGACAGGGAGAGCATGATGACCTGGTTGATACCGGCCATGATGGTCGGCATGGCCAGCGGCAGCTGGATCTGGCGGAGTATCCGCCACGGCGAGGCGCCGAAGGCCTGGCCGGCTTCGACGACTTCCCGGTCCACCCCGCGGATACCCAGTTCGGTCAGGCGCACTCCCGGAGCCATCGCGAAGATGATGGTGGCCACGATGCCGGGAACGACGCCGACGCGGAACAGGATCAGCGCGGGAATCAGGTACACGAAGGCCGGCATGGTCTGCATGAAGTCCAGAATCGGGCGGATGATGTTGGACGCCACCGTCGATTTGGCCGCCAGAATTCCCAGCGGCAGGCTGAAAGCGATCGCCAGCACACTGGCGACGAGCACCAGCGCGAGGGTGTCCATCGCGTTTTCCCACTGGTCGACGCCGACGATCACCGTGAGGCCGAGGATTGTTCCGACCATGAATTTCCAGCCGCGGGTGGCCAGGGCCAGTCCCGCCGCGAGCACGATGATCACCCAGAAGGGCGGCGTCACCAGCAGGAAGTCGACCAGCTCATACGCACCGTCGAAGGCGGCCCGGATGAAGTCGAAGAAGAAACCGAACGTGTCGGTGATCCAGTCGATGAAGCCCTCGACGATGGTGCCGAGGGGAAGGCGGAAGTCGTTCACAGTGCGGCTCCTTCCAGCGCGGTTTCGCGCAGGGTTTCGGTGATCATGCTGACGGAGATGGTCGCCGCCGGCTCGATCACGGGCAGGTCACCGGTGTTCGTGCTCACGTTGCCGAGCGCGGCCAGCAGGGTCACCCGGGGGATGACGCCGAGCAGGCGCTTCTTCTCGTCGACGACGGCAATGGCCAGGTCGCTCTCAACCGAGGGTTCGACCAGCTCGACGAGCGGGGCATCCGGGCTGACCGAGACGGCGTCGCCCAGGATGATCGAGCGCAGGTCGGCGTCCCCGGCCTTGACGAGTTTGAGCACGTCGCGGTCGCGAACGACCCCGGCGAAGCTGCCGTCGCGGTTGAGCACGAACGCGGCGGAAGTCTGGAAGTCGCGCATGATGCGGAGGGCGGCACGCGGACCACCGGTGGTCGTGACGACGGCGCGCACCGGCTCCATCACACTGGCAGCGGTCAGCACCCGGGCACGGTCGACGTCCTGCACGAACTGGGCGACGTAATCGTTGGCCGGGTCGGTGAGGATCTCTTCCGGCGTGCCGATCTGAACGATCCGCCCGTCGCGCATGACCGCGATGCGGTCACCCAGGAACATGGCCTCGTTGAGGTCGTGCGTGATGAAGATGATGGTCTTGCCGAGCTCGGCCTGCAGCTCGATCAGCTGTTCCTGCATCTCGCGGCGGATCAGCGGGTCGAGAGCCGAGAAGGCCTCGTCCATCAGCAGCACATCGGTGTCGGCGGCGAGTGCGCGGCCGAGGCCGACGCGCTGCTGCATCCCACCGGAGAGTTCAGACGGCAGGCTGTCGGCCCAGCCGTCGAGCCCCACGAGACGGATGATGGTGCGGGCCTTGGCCAGGCGTTCCTCGCGCCCCATACCCTGCACCTCGAGTCCGTAGGCCACATTGTCGATGACCGAGCGGTGCGGCAGCAGGGCGAAGTGCTGGAAGACCATGGAGATGTTCTTGCGACGCACGTCCCGCAGCTGGGCGGCCGGGATGCCGGTGATCGGCTGACCCGCCACGGTCACGGTGCCGGAGGTGGCATCCAGTAGACCGTTGAGCATGCGGATCAGGGTGGACTTGCCCGAGCCGGACAGCCCCATCACCACGAATATCTCGCCACGGTGCACCTCGAAGGAGGCGTCGATCACGGCGGCGGTGCCCAGCGAGGACACCTCGTCGCGGCTCGATCCCGCTTTCATTTTCTTGACTACCTCGTGCGGGCGACGCCCGAACGCTTTGTACAGTCGATCTGCCTTCACGGCAATGGTTTCGGTCACGGATTCTCCCCGGCACGCCGGGCGCGGCCGTCTTGACGGCCGACGTGTCGGGTGCGCGCTGTGTCGGACGGGTAGGCCGTGACCGGCCTCGACGCCGTTTCGGGCGTGGGCTGGAGCGATCATGGGACCGCATCCGTCAGGGCCTCACCATACGAAATGGCCGTCCCAATGGGGTCGTGGCTGCGTGTTCGCGTCCTGGTGAAGGGTCGTAAGACCAGCTACTACCCTAACACGGGCGGAGTTTTCATCGCAGGATCTGCGATTTCAGCGGCGGTAGGCAACCCTGGGTCGGGCTCCGGCGGCGGCGCTTCGGGTTTCACCGCACGGATGCAGGTGGCCGGCTCGGTCACGAATGCGCGCCCGCTCGGCGAGGTCCACCTCAGGGTGCCGGCCTCCAGGTGTTTCACCGTCCACCGGGTCTCGCTTTTCA
>NZ_SOGM01000101.1:0-38775 GCF_004403545.1 Cryobacterium sp. TmT2-59
GACCCGGCCGCGGCGTCCCCGCCCACCGCCGGCGCGAGCACCGCCGGCGCGAGCACCGCCGGCGCGAGCACCGCCGGCGCGAGCACCGCCGCGAGCTGGGCGTCCCGGGCGAACAGCGGTGCCAGGGCGCCCTCGATGTGCTGGTCGATGATGTGCGGCACGTAGGTGCTGAGGATCATCTCGAACCCCTCGTCGCCGATCTTCCAGGCCATGTCCTCCTCGCCGATGGGGGTGATGACCGTCTCGAACAGGTCGAGGTTGAACGCCTTCTCACCCGGCTCGGGGGGCCGGGCGCTGACGATCCCCGCGGCCGCCCCATCCGAGAACAGCGACGAGGCCACGATGGTGTCGGGGTCGTCGGAGGTGCGCAGGTGAAGCGAGCAGAGTTCGGCGCTGACGACGAGAACCACGGCGGTGGGATCGGCCTCGACGAACTGCTTCGCCGTGCGCAGCGCCGGCATCGAGGCGTAGCAGCCCATGAATCCGAGGTGGTAGCGCTGGGTGGCCGGGCTCAGCCCCAGCTCGCGTACGAGCATGTAATCGGGGCCCGGCGCGAAGAAGCCGGTGCAGGACACCGTGACAACGTGCGTCACATCGGATGCCTCGATGCCGGGACAGGCCGCGAGCGCGCGGCGCCCGGCTTCCACGAAGAGTTTGGTCGCCTCGACGATGTAGAGCTCGTTCCGCACCCGGGTGCTGGGTCGGAGCAGCCGCTGCGTCGCCGGGTCGAAGAACTGCGGGTCGGTCACCTCCGATTCCCGGGCGGGTGTGTCCAGGGTGAGTTCGTCGATGACGCTGTGCCGGGTGTCGATGCCCGACAGATTGAAGGAGACCGTCACCAGCCGTTTTCCGAGTCGGCTGAGATCCGGCTGCGACGCGAACACGTCGCGCACCTGCTCCTGGATCAATACTGTCGGCGGAACCACGGTCTGCAGCGCTCTGAGGGTGACGGACATGCCCTCAGTGTTACACGCAGGCCAGCCGCCCACACCCCCGGGACACGCGATGACGCGGACGGCACACGAGATGCTCAGCCGCCACGAAACCGATCGGCGCCGGCCTACGGCAGGCGCGAGAACAGCCGGGTGCCCGCGAACGCGACGCCCAGGCCCGCGGCGACGATCGCCGTGACACCGCCGATGTAGGCGATCAACGGGCCGGGGGTCTCGCCGAAGGCCCGGAAGTACGTGACCAGGAAGGCGGCCGCCGCCACGACGGCGAAGGGAACCAGAATCCGGAGCTGGACGCGGCCGCCCACGCCGGCCGATCCGCCGCGCGCGGCGGTCGACGCCCACGGCCCGCGGGTCAGCACGAGGCCGGCGACGCAGCCCCACACGGCCACCACCAGCAGCGCCGCGATCACGTCGCTGGGCCGGTGCCAGCCGTTGGCCAGTGTGGCCACCCCGGCGGCGATGGCGAACCCCGAACCGCCGAGTGCGGCCAGCCAGCGCGTGCGGGGGCTCGCTACCAGAAAGATGGCGAGAGCGGATGCCGCGGCCACGGTCGTGTGCCCCGACGGGAACGAGTTCCCGTCGTACCCTTCCACACCCAGGTCGGGCCGAGAGAGCAGCCCGCCCTTGAGCAGCTGGGTGGTCAGCACGGCCGCCAGCGCCGCGCCGAAGGCGACGATCAGAGTCTTGCCGTTGCGGCGCACGGCCGTGACGATGCCGGCGAGCACCAGACCCGCGACCACGGAGACCAGGGGCAGAGCATCAAGCAGCTGCTGCGCGAGCGGGGTCACGCTGCGGCGTCCGAACTCGGCGCCGTCGAAGGCGAGCTGGTCCATGGTCTGGCCGGCGAGGGTGCGCACGAAGAACAGGTAGATCCCGGTGAACACCAGGATGGCGGTGATCATTCCGGCCAGATAGCGAACGGGGCTGATCGTTGACGAGGTGCGCACATTCCACCTTCGCACGGCCCGCCTGGGGAAGCACCATCGAGCGCTCTTGACTCGGCAGGGGTCGGCGTACCGTTGAAATTTGAGAAAAGGTCATGGACTGGGCTGGTTCCAGCGAAAAGAGAAGACGAAGCGCGAGCCGGAACCGGGTGGTTTCACCGGTCTCGAAGGCGACTTCGAGGCGGAGCGGCGCCGCGCGGCCGCCGCCGCCCATGAGCCCACGCAGGCCTACGAGAACGACAGCCTGGACAAGCCCGTCTTCCCCGACTCGACCTCCGGATTGACGTACCCGTAGCCATCCATCGCGCAGGAAGCCCTTCGCTGAGCGCGAACAGAACGGGACCCTGGGCCGATTGCGGCACCGCTCAAGCGCGGTTACATTGGCAATAGTTGAGCGCCCAAGACTCAACTCTGGAAGCAAACCGCCCAAGAACCAGCCGGACCTCCGGTTCGATCCGACGATCTGACCAGACCCGGCCGATGAAAGGAATCGCTATGGCAACGTCCTATGACCCGTTCCGCGAGCTGGACCGAATGGCCTCCGCTCTGATCGACAACCGGGGCCCGCGCGTGATGCCGATGGACCTCTTCCGGGAAGGTGACCACTACGTGCTCAGCGCCGACATGCCCGGGATCGATCCGGGTTCGGTTGACATCGACGTCGACGGCCAGCTGCTCACGATCCGTGGGGAGCGCACCATGGCGAACCACGAAAACGTGAAGTGGATCACCCGGGAGCGCCTGGCCGGTTCGTTCCTGCGTCAGTTGAACCTGGGCCAGGGCATCGATGTCGAGAACATCAGCGCCACGTACAACAACGGCGTGCTGACCGTCACGATCCCCGTTCACGAGGCGGCCAAGCCCCGCAAGATCGAGGTGCAGAGTTCGGGCGAGCCGACGATGCAGGTGACGGAGTCCGCGAAAGCGGGCACGAAGAAGGCGAAGGCCTGACGAACGAAACGGGTGGGCCCGGAGCATTGCGCTCCGGGCCCTTCGTTGTGTTTTCGCGGTGTACACCGCATGTTCACCCGATGCTGATGCACTATTCGGAGTAGAGTCAGCGGACTCACCGAAGAGTTAACAGCACCAACGAATGGATATTCAGTGAACATTCGAACGGCCGAATACCCCAGGCCGGATCATTTCCTGCTTCACCTCAGCGACACCCACCTGCTCGCCGACGGCGGGCGCCTCTACGGCCGGGTCGACAGCACCGCCCACCTGGCCCGGCTGTTCGCCGACGTCGAAGCATCCTCGGGCCGCCCGGATGCCATCATCATCACCGGTGATCTGGCCGACAAGGGCGAACCGGATGCGTACGCAACCCTGCGCGGCATCGTCGAGCCGGCCGCCGCCCGGCTCGGAGCGCGGGTGTTCTGGGTGATGGGCAATCACGACGACCGGGCGGCCTTCCGCACCACGCTGCTGGACGAGGCGCCGAACACGGACCCGATCGACCACGTCGACTACATCGGCGGCCTGCGCATCATCACGCTCGACACCTCCGTACCCGGCCACCACTACGGCGCCGTGACCGACGCCCAGCTCGACTGGCTGGCCCGGGAGCTTCGCACCCCCGCCCCGGACGGCACAATCCTGGCCATGCATCACCCGCCCGTGCCGAGCGTGCTCGACCTGGCCGTCTCGGTCGAACTCCAGGACCAGTCCGCGCTGGCGCGGGTGCTGCGCGGAACGGATGTGCGCAGCATCCTGGCCGGCCACCTGCACTACTCCTCAACGGCCATGTTCGCGGGCATTCCGGTCTCCGTGGCCTCGGCCACCTGTTACACCCAGGACCTGAACGTTCCGGTCGGCGGCACCCGCGGCCGCGACGGCGCCCGCACCTTCAACCTCGTGCACGTCTACGCAGACACGGTGCTGCACTCGGTGGTGCCGCTCGGCGACTACCCGGCGCTCGACTACATCGAAGCGGCGGAGAGCGCCCGGCGCCTGGCGGGCGACGGCATCCGGATCATGCCCGCGGGTACTCTGCCAGCGTTCCGTGAACCCCCAATGACCACACCGATCCGGGTTCTGCGCTAACTGACAGCGGGCTAACTGACAGCGGGCTAACCGACAGCGCGCCGACCGACAACTCGCCGCCCGCCGGCACGGTCGGCGCCTGCCCGGCGTCGGCCTGGAACTCGCGTTCCCAGGGGGCGACGATCGGGAAGTACCGTTCGAGGAATTCGGTCACGGCCGCACGGCGCACATCGTCGGAGATCTCGGGGAAGCTGCCGTCGTTGAGGCAGAACATGTCCTGGTCGCGGCGTTTGCGCAGCTTGTTCATCTGGCGCAGGGCCAGTTTGAGGGTGGTCTCCACGTAGAGCGAGCGCACCTGGGTCTGCTCGACCGCGCGCCCCGTCATCAGTGCATAGAAGTGGTAAAGCGAGTTCGTGACCGAGATATCCGTCGCGGAGCGGAACCGGCTGGCCGCGGTGCGGGCGAAGTCCTCGGGGAACTCGGCCTCGAGCTCGGCCATCACGCTCTTCCGCAGCGGTGCCGGCGTGTGCTCGAGGTGCCGGGTGGTGACCTTGCCGAACCGTTCGCGCAGCAGCGCCCGGTTGACCCGGGCCGCGTTCTCGAACCCGCTTCGGCTGGGGTCGTTCTCGCCCAGGCCGATCCGGGTGGAGGCCTCCACGAATTTGGTGATGCCGCCCGGGGAGAAGAACAGCTCCGGTCCGACCGGGCGGCCGAAGAACATGTCGTCGTTGGAATAGATGAAGTGCTCCGCCAGCCCGGGGATGTGGTGCAGCTGGCTCTCCACGGCGTGCGAATTGTGGGTCGGCAGTGCGCTGGTGTCGGGGAAGAAGTCCTCGCTGCGCATGATCGTGACGCGCGGGTGCTCGGCGAGCCACTCGGGGGCCGGCGAATCCGTCGCGATGAAGATGCGCCGCACCCAGGGCGCGAACATGTACACGCTGCGGAGCGCGTACTTCAGCTCGTCGATTTGGCGGAAGCGGGCCTCAGACTCGTCGCCCGAGCCCACGACGTAGGCCTGCATGCGCTTGGCCCGTTCCCGCTGGAAGTCGCTGGATGAGCCGTCGACCCAGGAGAAGACCATGTCGATGTCGAAGCTGACGTCGCTGGCCAGGTCGTCGAACATGTGCTGCAGGGTGCGCCAGGTGCGCCCGAAGAGTTCGATCGTGGTCTCGCGTACCTCGGCGCGCGGCATCCGGGTGCGCATCAGCGAGTTCTCGACCGGGGCGACGATCTCGTCCTCACCGAAGTACCAGAGTTCGAGCTGAAAGGCCGTCTCGGCGCCGTACCGCAGGCGGCCGATCGGTTCGATCCGCGGGCGGTAGACCCGGAACACGGATGATGCGCGCAGCGTGGACAGGGCGCCGTCGGCCAGCAGCAACGGCTGGGTCAGGCTGCCGTCCAGCGGCAGGGCGTAGAAGGGCTCCTTCGCGAACGCTGCGATCAGGATGCGGGTGAGCTGCTTGCGGCGCTTGCGGTCGACCGCGATCACGGGCCGGTCATGGTCGCCGCGCACGAGCAGGAAGTCGATGCCGGCGGCGTCGAGCACGTCGGCGACGGCGAGCAGGTCCTTGACCCGGGACTCGCGCGGCGTGAAGTGTCCGTTGATCAGATTGATCTCACCCTTGCGCACGACGACGTCTTCCCGGTCGAAGCGGCGGGTGCGGGGGTCAGGGGTCAGCAGAACGAGCTCAGGCTCGTGGCTGATCGACAGTTCGGGGCTGGCCGACGTGGTGGCCGGGTCGAGCGGGGCATGCCGGTCGTCTTCTGGGCGATCGAAACTAGACATGGTCCTCCTCGAGAATTGGGAACACTGATTCTCAAGGCAACCGCGTGCAATGCCAGGGAGAGTGCGTCCGTTGGTACCGGACAGCCACGAACCCCTTCGAGTCAGGGAGCGAAGCAGCCGGTGGAACGCGGTGGCGCCTCCCCTAGTGTACGTCGCCGCCCTGACGCCGGGTGCGTGGTCGCTCTGGTGTCGCTACGGGGCGCCGATCCCGAACAACCCGATAATCAGAGCCATCAGCAGCAGGGTGACCAGTTCGTGCGCGATGTTGAGCACGGTGAGGCCCGCCGGGCGGCGATCGAATGCGTCGTGCGTGATCATGCGGGCCGCCGTGAAGCCGGCCCAGAGGATGAGCGCCGTCAGCAGTGCGTTGGCGAGGAAAGAGCCGCCGTAGAACGCCTGCACGATCGCCGCGGCGCCGGCCAGCACCCAGGCCGTGAGGAAGCTGACGACCACGGTGACGACGAGCGGGGCCGCCGAACCCGGGCGCACGCTCTCCTCGTCGTGGCCGACGGCCTTCATCCAGTAGGTGCCGAACACCCGGCGCGAATACCAGATCGCCCCGACTGCCATGCTCGACGCGGTGGCGAGGAGGACGGCCCAGATGTTTGTTTCGGGAACCATGTCGGAATCCTTTGGGAGTGGGCTTCGCCGGTTCAGGCGGAGCGGTTGGGTAATTGGGGATCGCGCGGTTCGGGGTTGTCGGCCAGATAGGCCGCGAGCACCCGGGCGTGGTTGACGACCGGGTCGCGGGCGCCGTAGACGAGGGTCGTCTCGGTGTGCGCGGCCGTGTTCCGGGCGAGGAGTGCCCTGAGCTCGGCCACGGCTTGCCGGGTCTGCGGCGCTGCCCCCAGTTCGGCGGTGTAGCGCTCCGCGAACTCGGCCAGCCGAGCGGGGTCGTGGTTCCACCAGGTGCGCAGATCGGGACTGGGGGCGACGTCCTTGAGCCAGAGATCGAGCCGGGCGTGCTCCTTCGAGACCCCGCGCGGCCACAGCCGGTCCACGAGCACGCGCACGCCGTCGGACTCCGCCGGCTCGTCGTAGACCCGCTTGATCAGGATGCCCATGCGGCCAGTCTCGTCTCGGTCGGGTACTTTCTCTAGTCCGCGTCTGCGGTCTGCGTTGCGGTCTGCGTTGCGACGGTCGGCAGGTCGGCCGGGTCGGTAACCGGCAGGCTGCAGGCGAAATCGCGGCAGAGGTACGCCGTGGGCCGCTGGTCGCGCACGGTGCGGTCCCGGAACAGCTCGAAACCCGCGGCCGCGAATGCCTCGGCCTGGCCGTGGGTGACGGATGCGACGAGTCCGGCGACGCGACGGCGCACCGCGTCGAGCAGCTCACCGGACGTGCCCGGCCGGGCGTCCTCGTCCGGCACCACGACCACCAGTTGCTCGGCCGGACCGGCCAGCTCGGCCAGGAGACGGAGGGCCGCGCCGAACGCGAGCGGCCGCTCCCGGACGCGGTCGGCCAGCAGCGCCATCGCCGCCACGGCGGCCGTGCGATACCGGTCCTCGGCGGTCAGCAGGAACAGCAGGTGCGCCGCCTCGGCGGTCGCCGTGATCCCCGACGGGTAGGCGCCCTCCGACGGGTCGACCTCCAGGGCGAGGCCCTGGCCGGCCAGGATCGGGTCCGGGCCGTCCGGCGCTCGAAACGGCGTCCGGGCCGGGGCATTCCCGGCCGTGTGTGCGGTGTCGGCGGTGTTGGCGGTGTTGGCGGTGTCGTCGGTGGTGTCAGTGGTGTCAGTGGTGTCAGTGGTGTCAGTGGTGTCGGCGGTTTCGGCGGTTTCGGGTGTTTCGGCTGTGTCGGTGGTGGTCGATAGCGTGGCGTCGATCAGTCGGCGCGCTGCCGTGGCGTATCGCACCTCACCCGTCGCGAGAGCCAGCTCGAGGAGGCCCGATGCCAGCATCCCGAAGTCCTCCAGTGTGGGCTGGGCGGTCGACGTGCGCCCGGCGATCGACGCCCGCACGAGACTCCCGTCCCGGCGGAGGTGGTGCTCGAGCAGGTAGTCCGCCGCCCGGGCCGCGGCCGCCGTGAAGGTGGGCTGGTCGAAGGCGAAGCCGGCCCGGGCCAGCGCGGCGATGCCGAGGCCGTTCCAGCCGGTGAGCACCTTCTCGTCGAGTGCGGGCGGGGTTTCCTGCCGGCGGTCGTCTTCGTCGAGAGCGTAGTAACCGCCCTCGACGCGGCGCCCTCCGACGGTGCTTTCGGAGTCCTGCGCGCTGGCGAATCCGCCTCCGGGCAGGCCGAGCACGGTGATCAGGAAGCGTGCAACGCCCCCGGCGACGGAGCGCGCCCACTGCTCGCCGGTGAGCTGCCAGGCCCGGGTGTAGAGGTCCAGCAGTTGCGCGTTGTCGTAGAGCATGCGCTCATAGTGCGGATCACTCCAGTCGCGGTTGACGGCATACCGAAAGAAGCCGCCCTCGACTGAATCACGCAGCGGCGACGCCCCCATCCGCTTGAGGGTGCGCAGCGCGAGCGCCCGCCCGGACTCCTGCCCGGGTTCTTGCCGGGGTTCTTGCCGGGGCTCCGTGGCGCGACCGAGCAGGAAACCGAGAACCGGCGCGACCGGGAACTTCGGCGCGCCGCCGAAACCGCCGAAACGCGGGTCTTCCTGCGCCGCGACCTCGCCCGCCACCCGGTCGAGGTCGTCGTCGCCCGGCAGCTGCCCCGTGGGGATCTGCTGCGCGGCGGCGGCGAGCGCGTCGGCCACCAGCGACGCGCTCTCGGTGACCTCCGCGCGGCGGGTGGTCCAGGCATCCGTCACCGCCTCGAGCATCTGCCGGAACGACGGATGCCCCGGCAGCGGCAACGGGGGAAAATACGTGCCGGCGTAGAACGCCTGCCCCTCCGGGGTGACGAAGACGTTGAGCGGCCAGCCCAGCCCGCCCACGAACGCGCTGGCCGCGGCGAGGTAACTGGCGTCGACCTCCGGGTGTTCCTCCCGGTCGACCTTGATGCTCACGAAGTGCGCGTTGAGGTAGTCGGCGAGGTCCGGGTCGCTGAAACTCTCCCGGGCCATCACGTGGCACCAGTGGCAGGTCGAATAGCCGATCGAGACGAGCACGGGCACGTCGCGCAGGCGCGCCTCCACGAATGCCTCCGCCCCCCAGCCGTGCCAGTCGACGGGATTGTCGGCGTGCGAACGCAGGTAGGGGCTGATCGCGGCGGCGAGGAGGTTGGGCATGCCTCCATTGTGCCCGCCGCCCCCCGTGTGCGCCCGTAGCCGCCGGCCCGGCGGCGCAGCGCGCAGCGGGTACGCCCGGCTTGGTGCGCGTTCGCGCGGCCTAGTGCGGGTTCGCTCGGGTTCGCGCGGCCTAGCCTTGCCCGGTGAGTTCGCGGGCGACGAACTCCTGGCGGCGGCGCTGCACGCGCATCCAGATGAAGAAACCGGTGATGGTGAACGCCCCGTAGAAGAGGTAGAGCACGGCGGAGGCGTAGTACCCCGCGCTGAGCAGAAGCGGCACCCCGACGATGTCAACGGCCACCCAGATCAGCCAAAACTCGGTCCAGCCCTTCGCCATGCCGTAGGTCGCGAGCAGGGATCCGGTGAAGATCCAGGCGTCGGCCCAGACCGGTTCGAACGAGCCGAGCGCGCGGAAGATCGGCGTCAGGATCAGGGTGCCGGCGACCAGGCCCAGGCCGAGCAGGATGCGCGTGCGGTTGCCGGCCCAGTGCGGCGCGACCGCGACGTGCGTCGCGGAGTGGCGGCTGCGCGACCACTGCACCCAGCCGAAGATGGACACGACGATGAACATGATCTGCCGTCCGGCCTGGCCGAGCAGGTTGACCGGGTTCGGCGTGCCGAAGACGGCGCCGAGGAAGACCGTGAACAGGAGGGCATTGCCGAGGATGCCGACCGGCCACGCCCACACCTTGCGGCGCATGCCCCCGACCGCGCTCAGGATTCCGAACGCGTTGCCGATGACCTCACGCCAGAGAATGGTCTGGGTTCCGATCTGCAGCTGGGCGTCGAAGAGCCACTCAATCGGATTCATCCGTCATCTTCTTTCCGTTAACCACCCAAACCTATGCCCCCACCGCCCGCAGCCGAGCCCGCTCGTCCACTCCCGAGCCCCGACTGCTGCTGCCGAGCCCGCTCCCACCCCGCAGGTCTCGAACCAATTCGACGGAGATATTGCTCTAAAACCGCGGATCCGGGCCGTTTCGGGCCGTTTCGGGCAAAATCTCCGTCGAATTCGTTAGGGGCGCGTGGGCGCGTGGGCACGGCGGGGGGGGGGGACGGAGGCGCGGGGGCTAGTTGACGTCGTTGGGGTGCGCGCTCACGCGGCCGGCGCGCTCGAGGGACGAGATCGTGGCCAGCTCCGTGCGGCTGAGCTCGAAGTCGAAGACGTCAAAGTTTTCGGCCATGCGCCCGCGGTTGCTGGACTTGGGGAAGACGATGTTGCCGGTCTGCAGGTGCCAGCGGATGACGACCTGAGCAGGCGTCTTGCCGTGCGCTTCGGCCGCGACGGCCACCACGGGCTCCTCGAAGAGCGGGTATTTGCCCTGGCCGAGCGGCCCCCAGGCCTCGATCCGGATGCCGTGCGCCCGGGCGAACGCGGTCACCTCCCGCTGCTGGTGGGCCGGGTGCAGCTCGATCTGGTTGACCGCGGGTACGACCCCCGTTTCCGAGATGACACGATCGAGCTGGGGCTCGAGGAAGTTCGACACCCCGATCGAGCGGGCCCGGCCGGACTCGCGGATCTGCTCGAGCGCCTTCCAGCTCTCGACGTAGCGGTCGTTGGCGGGCGCCGGCCAGTGGATCAGATAGAGGTCGACGTAGTCGAGCCCGAGCTTCTCGAGGCTCTCGTCGAACGCCTCGAACGCCGACTCGGTGCCCTGGCGGTCGTTCCACAGCTTGGTGGTCACGAACAGTTCGGAGCGGTCGATGGCGGATGTCGCGAGCGCGGCTCCGACCCCCACCTCATTGCCGTAGATGGCGGCGGTGTCGATGTGCCGGTAGCCCACCTGCAGAGCGTCACCGACGATGCGGGCGGTCTCATCGGGGTCGACCTTGAACACGCCGAAGCCGAGCTGCGGGATGGTCTGGCCGTCGTTGAGGGTCAGTGTGGGCACGGAAATGGTCATCGGCCCACCCTAGGTCGCGGCCACGGCGGCAAGCTGAACGGCAGGCAACGACCGGGTTACGAGACCGGGTCAAGCGCGCGCGTCGGCCCAGTCCCGGCCCAGCCGCAGGTGGCACAACTCGGGACCCACGAACGGGCGCAGCTCGATCTGGTCCGGGTCGCGGCCCAGATCGCGGGCAACGCCGCGCACCAGGCCCAGGTGAACGGAACAGATGACCTCGGTGTTCCGCCGCGCGTCGTCCCGGAACGGGCAGGCGTGCAGCGCGATGACCGGGGCGGCGGGAGCAGTGGCGGCGGGAGTGGGAGCGGCAGCGTCGGGAGCGGCAGCGTCGGGAGCGGCAGCGTCGGGAGCGGCAGCGTCGGGAGCGGCAGCGTCGGGACCCGACGCCGCGGCATCCGTCGCCTCGTCGGGGTCGAAGCCGAGCCGGTCGAGGATGCGCAGCAGCGGCCGGACGCCCTCGTCGGCGGTCCCCCGCAGCTCGTCGGCGTAGGCCGAGGACCAGCGTTCACCGGCGCGGGTCGCCCGGGCGCGCCCGCGGTCGTCATCCTCGGCGAGTGCACCGGCGAGCACCCGGCTCATGTCGTGCTGGGCGCCGTCTTCGCGCGTGGCCGGTCCGGCCGTGAAGAGGATGCGAGGCCGCCCCCTGGTGCCCGCGCGGTCGACGGCACGGCGGATCAGGCCGGCGTTCTCGAGCTGGTCGAGGTGGAACCGGGCCGTCGTCACGTGCAGCCCGACGCGCCCCGCGACCGCGGCCGCGTCGAGGGGAGAGGCTGAGTCCATCAGGAGGTCGAGCACCTGACGGCGGGCGTCGGACGCGAGGGCGGCGTGTCGGTCCCCGTTCCCTTCCTCAGTGTTCATTCTTTGATGCTAACATCGTGCGGTTTAAGCGCCACCCCGAGTCAAGACAGAGGCAAGACAGAGACGCGACGGAGGCGAGACGAAGGCGCGACAGACCTCAGGCGGAGGTCATACGATGGAAGGCTCATGATCCCCGTCACTATCACCTTCCCGCCCGAGCTTCCGGTCAGCCAACGACGGGACGACATCGCGCGCGCCATCCGCGACAACCAGGTGGTCATCGTCGCCGGCGCGACGGGCTCCGGCAAGACCACCCAGCTGCCGAAGATCTGCCTGGAGCTGGGCCGGGAGAACATCGGGCACACCCAGCCGCGCCGCCTCGCCGCGCGCACGATCGCCGAGCGCATCGCCGAGGAGCTCGGTCAGGAGGTCGGCCAGACAATCGGTTACCAGGTGCGATTCACCGACCAGGTCGGCCCCGACACCCGGATCAAGCTGATGACCGACGGCATCCTGTTGAACGAGATGCACCGCGACCGGATGCTGCGCAAGTACGACACGATCATCATCGACGAGGCGCACGAGCGCAGCCTCAACATCGACTTCCTGCTCGGCTACCTGCGGCAGCTGCTGCCGCAGCGCCCCGACCTCAAGCTGATCATCACCTCGGCCACGATCGACCCGCAGAGCTTCGCGGAGCATTTCGCGGCGCCCGACGGCACGCCGGCCCCGATCATCGAGGTCTCCGGTCGCACCTTCCCGGTCGAACTCCGGTACCGCCCGCTCGTCGCCGAGGTCATGGACACGGACGACGACGAGACGACGGATGCCGCGCCCGGCGTCGACCGCGACTACATCGAGGGCATCTCGGCCGCGCTCGACGAGCTCGAGCGGGAGTCCAACGGGGACGTGCTCGTCTTCCTCAGCGGTGAGACCGAGATCCGTGACGCGGCGGACGCCCTGCAGGGCAAGTACGCCTCCTCGGGGCGCACCAGCCCCACCGAAATCCTGCCGCTCTACGGCCGGCTCTCCTCCGCCGACCAGCACCGGGTCTTCCAGCCGTCGACCGTGGCCGGAGTGCGGCGCCGGATCGTTCTCGCCACCAACGTGGCCGAGACCAGCCTGACCGTGCCCGGCATCCGTTACGTCATCGACGCCGGCACCGCCCGGATCAGCCGGTACAGCGTGCGCTCCAAGGTGCAGCGGCTGCCGATCGAGGCGATCTCGCAGGCGTCCGCGAACCAGCGGTCCGGCCGAAGCGGGCGCACCAGCGACGGCATCGCCATCCGGCTCTACTCCGAAGAGGACTTCGGCCGCCGGCCCGAATACACCGAGCCGGAGATCCTGCGCACGAACCTGGCCGCGGTCATCCTGCAGATGATCTCCCTCGGCCTCGGCGACATCGCCGCCTTCCCCTTCCTCACCCCGCCCGATTCCCGCGGCATCAAGGACGGCCTCGACCTGCTCGCCGAGCTCGGCGCCGTCGCGCCCGGCGCCGCGGGTCACGGCGCCGGCGGCAAGACCGAGAGCAAGCCCGGCATCTCCAAACTGACCCGGATCGGCCAGCAGCTCGCGAAACTCCCCATCGACCCGCGGTTCGGCCGGATGGTGATCGAGTCCAAGACTCAGGCCGTCAGCCGTGAGGTGATGGCGATCGTTTCCGGGCTCACCATTCAGGACCCGCGCGAGCGCCCGCTCGAGCGCCGCGCGCAGGCAGACCAGCAGCATGCCCGGTTCGCGGACCCCACCAGCGATTTCCTGAGCCTGCTGAACCTCTGGAACTACCTCGAGGCACAGCAGAAGGAGCTCGGCTCCAGCGCGTTCCGCCGCTTGTGCAAAAACGAGTTCCTCAACTATCTGCGCGTGCGCGAGTGGCAGGACGTCTACAAGCAGCTCCGCCAGATGGCCAAGCCCCTCGGCCTCCACATCGGCGACCCGACCGTGAACCCGGACGGCATCCACCGCGCCCTGCTGGCCGGCCTGCTCTCCCACATCGGGCTCAAGGACACCGCGAAGAAGGACTACATCGGCGCACGCCAGCAACGGTTCGTGATCTTCCCCGGCTCGGCGCTGGCGAAGAAGCAGCCGAACGCCGTGATGAGCGCCGAACTGGTCGAGACCAGCCGTCTGTTCGCCCGGATGAACGCCGTCGTCGACCCCGCCTGGGCCGAACCCCTGGCCGGGGAACTGTGCAAGCGCAGCTACTCCGAACCGCACTGGGAGAAGAAGCAGGGCGCCGTCGTCGCCTACGAGCGGGTCACCCTCTACGGGGTGCCGATCGTGCCCCGCCGCCGGATCCAGTTCTCCCGCGTCGACCCGGCCTACGCGCGGGACCTGTTCATCCGGCACGCCCTCGTCGAGGGCGAGTGGGACCTCGACCGGATCGACCAGAGGGTCACGGCCTTCGACCGCGCCAACACGAGCCTGCGCAAGGAGCTCGCCGAGCTCGAGGAACGCACCCGTCGCCGCGACATCCTCTTCGATGACGAGGCCGTCTTCGAGTTCTACCAGAAACGTATTCCGGCCGACGTATGCTCCACGCGCACCTTCGAGACCTGGTGGCGGCAGGCACGGATGCAGACGCCCGACCTGCTCACGATGACCGCAGACGCCCTCGTCCCCGAGGACGCCCCCGAGATCGATGAGGCCGTGTTCCCGCCGATCTGGCGGCAGGGCGACCAGAAGTTCAAGCTGAGTTACCGGTTCGAACCGGGCGAGGAAGACGACGGCGTGGCCGTGCAGATCCCCCTGTCCCTGCTCGCGCGGCTCTCCCCCGCCGGGTTCGACTGGCAGGTGCCCGGCCTCCGCGCCGACCTGGTCACGGCCCTGATCAAGTCACTGCCGAAGAGCATCCGGCGCAACGTGGTACCCGCCGCCGACTGGGCCAGGCGGCTGCTGAACGAGCTGCCCCCCGCGCCGGGCGAGGTCGGCACCGGCGCGGTCGGCGGCTCGATGTTCGACCCGGTCGACACCCCCTTCGCCGAGACCCTGGCCGCGCTGATCCAGAAGCTCACCTACGTGCCGGTGAGCGTGCACGACTTCGAACTGACCCGGGTGCCGGCCCACCTCCGCATGACGTTCCGGGTGGTCGACGAACGCGGGCGCGCGATCGCCTCCGGCAAGGACCTGGCCGACCTGCAGCGCCGGCTCGGCAATCAGGCCCGCGAGAGCGTCGCCGCGGCATCTGCTGCCACCCCCACCAACGCGATCGAGCGCTCCGGGCTCACCACCTGGGAATTCCCCGAGCTGCCCCGATTCCTCGACACCCGGCAGGGCGACAACACCATCCGCGGCTACCCGACCCTGGTCGACGAGGGCACGTCGGTGGCCATCCGGATGATGAGCACCGAAGCCGAGCAGGCCCGCACTCTGCCGGGCGGGGTGCGCCGCCTGCTCCTGCTGGCCACGCCCTCCCCCGTCGCATACGTGCAGCAGCACCTGACCGGGGCCGAGAAACTCTCCCTCGCCACCAGCCCGTACCGCACCACCCAGGCCCTGTTCGACGACTGCCTCGCGGCGAGCGTCGACGACGTGCTGTTCCGGGTGAAACCGGACGGCCAGGTGTTCATGCGCGCCGAGTTCGACACCATCCGCGACCGCGTATCCGGCGTGGTGATGGACTCCATGTTCGATACCGTCGGCCTCGTCGCCCGCATCCTCGCCGCCGCCCGCGCCGCCGACAAGGCCCTGAAGGCGTCCACCAGCATGGCCCTGCTACCGGCCCTGACGGATGCCCGCGCGCAGCTCGCCGGGCTCGTCTACCCCGGTTTCGTAAGTGCCACCGGGCTCGTGCAGCTGCGGCACCTGCCGCGCTATCTGGCCGGCATCACCGCCCGGATCGTGAAGCTGGGCGACAACCCCAGCCGCGACCGGGTCTGGATGAACGAGAGCCAGGCCGCCACGGCCCGGTTCGAAGACGCCGGCGGAAAGATCCCCCTGCAGGCGAGTGCCGCCGCCAACCTGGTGCGCGCGCGCTGGCTGATCGAGGAGCTGCGGATCAGCCTCTTCGCCCAGGAGCTCAAGGCCGCCGAACCCGTCTCGCTGCAGCGCATCCACAAGGCCCTGACCGGTTAGAACCGCGCGCAGCCACCTAGGCTGAAAGCATGGAATTCCGCTACCTCGGCTCTTCGGGCCTGAAAATCTCCGAAATCACCTACGGCAACTGGCTCACCCACGGTTCCCAGGTCGAAAACGACGTCGCCACGCAGTGCGTGCACACCGCGCTCGACGAGGGCATCACCAGCTTCGACACGGCCGACGCCTACGCCAACACCCAGGCGGAGTCCGTGCTCGGCGCCGCCCTCAAGGGCCAGCGCCGCGAGAGCATCGAGATCTTCACCAAGGTCTACTGGCCCACCGGGCCGCGCGGCCACAACGACGTCGGGCTCTCCCGCAAGCACATCATGGAGTCCGTCAACGGGTCGCTCCGCCGCCTGCAGACCGACTACGTCGACCTGTACCAGGCTCACCGCTACGACACCGAGACCCCGCTGGAAGAGACGATGCAGGCCTTCGCCGACATCGTGAGGCAGGGCAAGGCGCTCTACATCGGTGTGAGCGAGTGGACGGCCGCGCAGCTGCGCGCCGGCCACACCCTCTCCAAGGAGCTTGGCTTCAGCCTCATCTCCAGCCAGCCGCAGTACTCCATGCTCTGGCGCGTGATCGAGGACGAGGTTGTGCCGACCTCCCGCAAACTCGGGATCGGCCAGATCGTCTGGTCCCCCGTCGCCCAGGGCGTGCTCACCGGCAAGTACAAGCCCGGTCAGGCCCCGCCAGCCGGCTCGCGCGCGACCGACCTCAAGGGCGGCGCGGACATGATCAGCCGATTCATGAACGACGACGTGCTCACCCGGGTGCAGAAGCTCAAGCCGATCGCGGACGACCTGAATCTGTCGATGGCGCAGCTGGCCGTCGCCTGGGTGCTGCAGAACGACAATGTCTCGGCCGCCCTGGTCGGCGCCTCGCGGCCCGAGCAGGTGCGTGAGAACGTCAAGGCAGCGGGCGTGACGATCCCGGCCGAGAGCATGCGTCAGATCGACAAGGTGCTCGGCAAAGTCGTGGAGCACGACGCCGCGATGACCTCGGCCACCGCGCCGCAGAGCCGCCCGGCGTAATCCCCGGGCCGCTCAGCCCCACGGCGCGGCCCGCCGGCCCCACGAAAATCGCCGTTCGCGCCGAGAGTTCCCGCACCAGCGGGCATTCTCGGCGCGAACGGCGATCGTGAGTCGCGAGGGGCTAAAGCACCTTCGACAGGAACGCCTGCGTGCGGCGGTGCTGCGGGTTCGTCAGGATCTCGTCCGGGTCGCCCGCTTCGACGACGACGCCGCCGTCCATGAAGACGAGCGAGTCGGCGACCTCCTTGGCGAAGCCCATCTCGTGGGTGACCACGATCATGGTCATCCCCGACTTGGCCAGACCCTTCATTACGTCGAGCACCTCGCCGACGAGTTCGGGGTCGAGTGCGCTGGTCGGCTCGTCGAAGAGCATCAACTTGGGCTCCATCGCGAGCGCACGGGCGATCGCCACGCGCTGCTGCTGGCCGCCGGACAGGTGCGCAGGGTAGTACTCGGCCCGTTCCGCCAGGCCGACCCGCGCCAGGAGGGCACGCGCCGTCTGCTCGACCTGCGCCTTCGGCAGGCCCTTCACCCGGATCGGGGCTTCCATCACGTTCTGCAACGCCGTCATGTGCGGGAACAGGTTGAACCGCTGGAACACCATTCCGATGTCCCTGCGCTGCCTCGCCGCTTCCTTGGGCGCCATCTCATACAGCTTGCCGTTCGCCTCCCGGTAGCCGATCAGCTCGCCGTCGACGCTGAGCCGGCCGGCGGAGAGCACCTCCAGATGGTTGATGCAGCGCAGGAACGTGGACTTGCCGGAACCGCTGGGCCCGACCAGGCACATCACCTCGCCGCGCTTGACCTCGAGGGAGATGCTCTTGAGCACCTCATTCGAGCCGAAGCTCTTCGAGACCTGCTCGGCGAGCACCATGGGTGGCGCCGTGGCAACGGATGCCGCGGCCGGCGTGTTCCGGGCGCTCGGGTTCATGTCGCTCACGACTGACCTCCGGGGTTGGTGGGCGGCGTGGTCTTCGGTTTGATCGTCGGCGGCACGATCACGGTCGGCTGGCCGGAGCCGACGACCGGGACGACGCCGGTGACGACGCCCGTTCCGGTTCCGAGGTCCTTCTTGTCGTCCTGGCGGTCGCCGACCCCGCGGGCGAACCGCTTCTCGAGGAAGTACTGGCCGACCATCAGGATGGAGGTGAAGAACAGGTACCAGATCGACGCCACGATCAACAGCGGGATCGGGTTGAACGTCTCCGCGGAGATGTCCCGCGACCGGGTGAACAGTTCGAAGCTGAACGGCACGGCCGTCACGAGCGACGTCGTCTTGAGCATCGAGATCACCTCGTTGCCGGTGGGCGGGATGATCACCCGCATCGACTGCGGCAGGATCACCCGGGTCATGGTCTGCGACCAGCTCATTCCGAGCGCGGTCGCAGCCTCTTCCTGGCCCGGGTCGACCGCGAGCAGGCCTGCCCGCACGATCTCAGCCATGTAGGCCGCCTCGTTCAGGGCCAGGCCGATGATCGCAATCGTGAATGTGCTCAGCGCCGCGTTGGTCGAGAACGAGACCCAGGGGTCCATGAACGGGATGCCGATGTCGATGGTGGAGTAGATCAGGGAGATCAGGCCCCAGATGGTCAGCTGCACGTAGACCGGGGTGCCGCGGAAGACCCAGAGGTAGAACCAGGCCAGGCTCTTGACCACCGGGTTGGGCGAGAGGCGCATCACGGCCAGGATCACACCGAGGATGATCGCGATCACCATCGAGTAGACCGTGAGTTGCAGGGTAACGACGGCCGCCTGCGAAATGCGCCGGTCGAACAGGTACGTTCCGACCGCCGGCCAGTCGTAGGCGGGGCGGAACGCGGCGTCGACGAGCACGGAGACGAAGACCAGCACCAGCAGGATGGCGAAGACCATCCGCCACGGGTGGCGCAGCTTGATCGCCTTGATCGGAACCGAATGAGCCGGCTCGGTCGGCGGGAGGGTTGCCCCGCCGGTCGGCTTCGGGTTTGTGGTGCTCATGAATTATCCGTTCGCTGCCGCATTGATCGTGATGGTGTCGATCGCCCCGTCGGCCACGCCCCACTTGTCCAGAATCCCACTGTACGTGCCGTCATCCACCATGGACTGCAGCGCGGCCTGCACGGCCTGAGCCAACTTGGAGTCTTTGGCGACCACGATGCCGTAGGGCGCCACGTCGAAGGTCTCTCCGGCCTTCTGCAGCTTGCCCTTGGTCTGCTCGATGGCATACAGAGTGACGGGCGAGTCGGCGCTGAGGGCGTCGGCCTGGCCGAGAATGACCGCGTTGGTGGCGGCATCCTGGGTGTCGTACTTGAGCTTCTCGATCGGCGCCTTGCCGGCGGCGACGCAGGCGTCGCTCTTGGCGGGCACCTCGTCGGTGTCCTCGTATGTGGTGGCCTGCACGGCCACCTTCAGCCCGCAGGCGTTGTCGGGGTCGACATCCTTGCCCGTGGCCGAGGCCCACTGGATGCCGGCGGTGTAGTAGTTGACGAAGTCGACCTTCTTCTCGCGCTCGACGTTGTCGGTGAAGGAGGACACGCCGATGTCGGCCTTGCCGCCGGTGACGCTCGGGATGATGTTGTCGAACTTCGCGACCTGGAACTCCGTCTCCAGGCCGAGCTTCGCGGCGACGGCACTGGCGATCTCGATGCCCCAGCCGATCGGCTCGCCGGCCTCGTTCTTGAACTCGTTCGGCGCGTAGGTGGGGTCGGCGCCCACGACGAGCTTGCCCGTATCGGCGACGTTTGCCGGGACCAGCGCCGCCGCAGCGTCGTCGACCTTGACCTTGCCGGCTGTGGACCCGCCCGAGGATCCACCCGTGCTGGGTGTCGAATTATCGACGCAGCCGGTGAGCATGAGGGCCGTTACGGCGGCGAGGGCCGGGAGCAGGTATTTTGCGCGCATTGCGAAACCTTCTTCGTGGTTTGTCGGATGTTGCTGGTTCGTCTTTGAGCTCCGTGAACAGGATGCGACAGATGTGAGCATATAACAGGTCGCTCACGCGGATTCCGTGCGTAGATAACGTTTTGAGCCAGCCTTACCGAGCGTGGAAGACTCCCTGCGTCCCAGTATGGCAATCCGCGTGTTTCCGGCGGAATTCACGCCGCGGCGTGCGGATCCCCGGTCTCCACCGGGCGCCCGGGCAGGTTCGACCACTGCGACCAGGAGCCCGGGTACAGCGCGGGCACGAATCCGGCGATGGTCAGGGCGGCCGCCTCGTGGGCGGCCGTCACCCCCGAACCGCAGTAGACGCCCACGGTGCTTGCCAGCACAGTGCCGGCACGCACAGTGCCGGCATCACTCACGCCGAGGGCCTCGAACCGGGCGCGCAGTTCGGCCGCCGGCCGGAAAAATCCGTCGGCCGTGAGGTTGGCGGCCGTGGGCGCGCTGACCGCCCCGGGGATGTGACCGGCCCGAGGGTCGATCGGCTCCGTGTCACCGCGGTAGCGCTCCGCGGCGCGGGCGTCGAGGAGCACACCCGTGCGGGCCAGTCGGGCGGCGGCATCCGCGTCGAGCACGGGGAGTGAGCCGTACGACAGGGTGACCGTGCCGGCCGGTGCCGGCTCGTCGCCGGTGGCGAGCGGGAGGCCGGCGCGCCGCCAGGCGGCGAGCGCCCCGTCGAGCAGCAGCACCTCGCGCACGCCCGCGTGCCGCAGCAGCCACCAGGCGCGGGCGGCCGACATCCCGCCCAGGTCGTCGTAGACCACGACCGTGTCGGCGTCGGTCAGTCCCCAACGGCGGGCGGCGGCCTGCAGCGCGGCGATGCCCGGCAACGGATGCCGCCCGTCGGGCGGTTCGCCGTGGCCGGCCAGCTCGGTGTCGAGGTCGACGTAGACGGCGCCCGGGATGTGGCCGGCCCGGTACTCCCCGAGCCCGGGCGGGTCGCCCAGCTTCCAGCGCACATCCAGCACGCGGATGTCGCTTCGCTCCGACAGCTCCGTGGCCAGTTCCATGGCCGTGATCAGTGTTCGCACGCGCCCACGCTAACTCACCGGCCGCGGCCTAGACTTGAGTAAGTGAGCAGCTACTGGACCCTTCTGAAGACACCGGGCGTTGCTCGCGTCATCGCCGCCCAACTGACGGCCCGTTTCCCGTTCGGGATGCTGTCGCTGGCGTTCCTGATCCACATCGAGCAGGTCTACGACTCCTACGGCTCGGCCGGCCTCGTGCTCGGCGCCATGAGCATCGGCCAGGCCATCGCCGGACCGCTGACCAGCCGCCTGATGGGCCGCTGGGGCATGCGCCCGGTCATCCTGGCCACCCTGATCGTGTGCGCGAGCTCCATCGTGACGATGGCCCTGGTGACCCTGCCCATCTACGCATTGATGGCCATCGGCCTGGTCGCAGGGCTGTCCACGCCGCCGATCCAGCCGGCGGTGCGCACCATCTACCCGAAGATCGTCAACTCACGCCAGCTGACGCCGCTGTTCTCGCTCGACGCGTCGGCCCAGGAGATCATCTGGGTGCTGGGCCCGGTGATCGCCACCTTCGTGGCGATCCAGGTCAGCTCGGTGGCCGGCATCCTGCTCGCCGCCGTGTTCCTGGTCGGCGGCGGCGTCTGGTTCCTGGCGCTGCCCGAGGTGGGCCGCGTGCGCATCCCCCGCAGCCGCCGCAAGCTCGGCGTCGTGCTCAAGCGCCCGCCGGTGCTGCTGAGCACCATCGTCGGCTTCATGCTGGTCGCCGCCTGCGCCGCGGTCGAAGCCGGCGTCGTCGCCGCGTTCGGGCACGGCAGTTCGGACTCCGGCTGGGTGCTCGGCATCTTCGCGGCCGGATCGCTGATCGGCGGCCTCGCCCTCGGCCACGCCCCGATCGGGCCGTGGGCCCTCGCCGTACGGATGCTGATCGTCACCGTCGGCCTGAGCCTCGCCACCCTGGGACTGAGCTTCTGGTGGCTCGCCGCCACGCTGCTGCTCGCGGGCATCGGCATCGCCCCGGCGTTCGCCGTCTTGTTCGGGATCGTCTCCGCCAGCGTGAAGTTCAGCGACACCGCGGAAGCCTACGGCTGGGTCGGCACGGGCCAGCTGATGGGCGCCGCGATGGGCTCCGCGATCGCCGGGTTCATGATCGACCACAGCGGCGCCGGCGCGGCGATCCTGGTCGCGGCCGGTTTCGCGGCGCTCGGCACGCTCATCCCCGCGCTCGGCCGCCGCTGGCATCCCGACCTCCGCGGCCGCGACGCGAGCCCGATCCCCGACACCGCCCCCATCCAGGTGCAGGTCTCCTAGCCGCTCCCGGTCCCCGCCTCTTCGCCGAGCGGTGAGTTCGGCTCCTGTTTTTCGTGTTTTGAGGAGACTTCCTCACGGCTCGGCGGCGGGAGTGACCGGGTTTTGCGGGGCCTGTGGAGAGATCGAGCGGGCGGATGCCGCGTGGGACATCCTCGAGGCATGTCGCCGCACAGCCCGCTGCCGCCCGAATTCGGGGATGAACCGTTCCTGGTCGGCCGGGCGCTCGACCTGGGCGTGGGAAAGAACCGCCTCGGGGGCCGCGATCTCGCCAGGCCGTTCCGCGGCGTGCGCGTGGCCGGTGCCCCTCCGGCGTCGATCAGCGAGTTGTGCCGCGCCTACACGGCCCGGATGCCGCCCACCCACGTGTTCAGCCACGTCACCGCGGCAACGCTGCACGGCCTGCCTCTGCCGCATTGGGCGCTCGCCGATTGCCGCCTGCACGTCACCGTGCCGGCCGCGCACCGGTCGCCGCAGATGGCCGGGGTCGTCGGGCACGAGCTGTGCGAGCGCCTGATGGATGTCGAGCTGATCGACGGGCTTCCGCTCACGACCCCGCGGCAGACCTGGATCGACCTCGGCCCGGTGCTGGATCGCGGGTCTCTGATCGCCGTCGCCGATTTTCTGTGCGCGGGGCAGCATCCGCGATACACGCCCGGGGAACTGCGCGCCGCCGTCGCAGGCCTGGCCGGGCGCCGGGGCATCCGTGGTCTGCGCGAAGCGGCCCTGTGCAGCCGCGCGCGGGTCGATTCGGCCAAGGAAACCGAGACCCGCCTCCTGCTCCTGGACTCCGGGGTGCCCGAACCGGTCGTGAATTTCGAGGTGACGGATACCGCCGGATGCTTCGTGGCCCGGGTCGACCTCGCCTGGCCGGCCTGGCGGGTCTGCGTGGAGTACGAAGGCGAGCAGCACCGCACCGACCGCAGCCGGTTTCGCTCCGACATCACCCGCCGGGAGCGGCTGGAGGATCTGGGCTGGCGGGTCATCCGCATCACCGACGACGACCTGATGCACGGCGGCCGGGAGTTCCTCCGCCGGGTACGCGTCGCCCTCGCCGCGCGCGGCTGCCTCTTCTGAGCACCGATTTCTTCGCCGAGCCGTGAGCATCGCCCCCGTTTTCGCTGAAAAGTGGGGCGATGCTCACGGCTCGGCGGAATATGCAGGCCCGTCGGGTGGCGCATCTGACGCGCGGCCGGAGGGGCAGGATAGGGGGATGACGTTCTCACCTCTGCTGCGACTCAACGACGGACACCTCATCCCCCAGCTGGGCCTGGGCGTGTACAAGATCGCGGATGCCGCGGCCGCCGACGCCGTGCAGGTCGCCCTCGAGGCGGGCTACCGCCACATCGACACGGCAGCGCTCTACGAGAACGAGACCGGGGTCGGCCAGGGCATCGCGCGCTCCGGCCTGCCTCGGGAGGACGTCTTCGTCACGACCAAGGTCTGGAACGACCGTCACGGCACGGAGGAGACCCTGCGTGCCTTCGACGAGAGCCTGGCCAGGCTCGGCCTGGACTACGTCGACCTGTACCTGATCCACTGGCCCGCGCCCCGCCAGAACCGGTACGTCGAGGCCTACCGCGCGCTCGAGACGCTGCGCGCCGACGGCCGGGCCCGCTCGATCGGGGTGTCCAACTTCCACACCCACCACCTGGACCGCCTGCTGGCCGAGACGGATGTCGTTCCGGCCATCAATCAGGTGGAGCTGCACCCGTGGCTTCAGCAGTCCGCCGTGCGCGCGTACGACACGGCCCGCGGCATCCTGACCGAGGCGTGGTCGCCGCTGGCCCGCGGCCGCGCGATCGGGGACGAGACCCTCGACGGCATCGGCGCCAAATACGGCAAGTCGGCCGCGCAGGTCGTCATCCGCTGGCACCTCGAGCTGGGCACGGTCGTGATCCCGAAGTCGGTGACGCCGTCACGCATCCGGGAGAACCTGGACGTGTTCGACTTCGCCCTCGACCCGCAGGATCTGGCCGCCATCGCCGCCCTCGACTGCGGCGAGCGCACCGGCAAAGACCCCGACGACCTCGACTGAACCGTCAGCACCGGGCCGTCAGCACCGGGCCAACGACCTCGACTGACCGCGGAGACTGAGCTGGGGTCTCAGCCCGCGAGCCGCACCGCCCGGAGGGCCGCGTAGAGTTCCGCCGCCTCGATCGGCCGCGCCGTCGAACGGCCGGTCAGCTCCTCGACCCGGCCGAGCCGGTAGAGCACGGTATTGCGGTGGCAGTGCAGCCCACGGCCGGTCTCGGCCGTTGAGCCGTCGGCCGCGAACCACGCCTCGAGCGTGGCCAGCAGCAGGTCGGCATCGTGGGCGGCGAGCAGATCGCCGAACACGCACTGCTGCAGCTCGGCCGCGTAGTCCGGCTGCGTGACCAGCAGCAGGTCGAGCGGGGCGGCACCGTAGGCGTGCGCGCCGACGCCCGCCGGCGGCAGGCAGCCGACCGCCAGCCGGGCCTGGCGCAGGGCGTCCGGCGCCCCGCCGATCCCGGTGAACGGGCGACTGACGCCCACCCGGGTGGTCGCCGCGGCATCAAGGATGGCCAGCCCCGTCGCCGCGCCCGCCTCCGGCGAAGCACTGAGGATGCCCACCTGGTCACCCTGCAGCGCCGTCCACGCCGATGCCAGTCCGGCCGCCCGGAGGGTCTGCACGATGCCCGGCAGGGACGCCTCGCCCGTGCCGCTCAGCTCGGCGGCCACCAGAACGAATGTGCCGTGCTCCGGCAGCCCGAGCGTGCGCAGGGCCCGGCCCGCGTCGGCGGGCGGCGCGCTGCCGTCGAGCAGGCTCAGCAACATCAGGCTCCTGGCCTGGCGGTTGCGGCGCTCCTGCGCGTCGACCACCTGCCGATAGGCCTCGGCGGCCGCACTCGAGAAGGTGTCGATCATGCCCCACACCTCCGACGAGACCAGCAGCAGGGCCTCAAAGCGCTGCGAGGCCACGGACCGTCTGACCAGCTCCTCCCAGATCTGCAGGCCGGCCAGCCGGTAGGCGTGCAGCAGGCTCGCCATCGGGATGCCATGCTCCGCCTTCACCTGTCCAGCCCGCCGCGGCGCGTCCAGGATCGACAAACCGGTTGTCACGCCGGTCTCGAGATCGATTGCCCCGTCGGTTGCCGCGCCGGTTGCCAGGCCGGGTGCCAGGCCGGGTGCTTCGCCCGCCTGCAGGGCCCGGATCAGAGCCGTGATGTTCTCGCTGACCACGGACCGGAGCAACTCGAACGGCAGCAGGCTGCTGTCCGAGTAGGCCTGTTCGGCGCCGACGATCTGGGCGCACACGGCATCCGTGAGCGTGTCGGCCGCGTCGAGCAGACCGGTGAAGAGTTCTGCCGTATCGGTGCCGGGGAGGGTTGCCTGCTGGTCAGTCATCCCTGAATCCTAGAGCGGGCAACCGGCACTTTTGTGCCGCCGCACAAGGATGCGCCCCGAACTGGCGGCGACCGCCTATGGCGCGCAGCATCGCCGCCCTACAGAGTTGACCCCAGCCAACCAGCGACGACCGTGTCCTGCGTGCTCGGGCAGACCCTGCCGGAGAACCGGACGCCCCGCCGACGGATTGTGCCGGAGACCAGTCCACCGTTCGTCACAGACCAGGGGAACCGATGACCACGACCGAGCCCATGCCCGTACCAGCACCCGCTACAACCGCACCCGCACACGCCACCACCACGGCCGCCGCCGCCGCCGAGATGTTCGCCCGGGCCGACCGGATGATCGCCGAGCTGGCCGCCGGGGAGCAGCGCTGGGCGCAGACGACCCTGCCCCAGCGGGTGGCGCTGCTCGCCGAGGTGCACGCCGCGGTCGCCGCGCAGGCCGAAGCCTGGGCCACCACCGCCAGTCGCATCAAGGGCCTCGACGCCGACTCCCCGCTCGGGGGCGAGGAATGGATCTCCGGCCCGTACCCGCTGCTCACGGCCGCCGCGACCCTGCAGCAGAGCCTGACCCGCATCAGCCGGGGCACGAGTCCGCTCGCCGGAGCCCGGTTCGGCCGCGCTCCCGGCGGCCGGGTCACCGTGCGGGTCCTCCCGCACACGGCGCACGAGGCGCTGCTGCTGCACGGGTTCACGGCCGAGGTTTGGATGCCGCCGGGCGTCACCGCCGACACCGTGCGTTCCCGGGCCGGTCTGGCCGAACTGCATCCCGAACGCACCGGTGGCATCGGGCTCGTGCTCGGGGCCGGCAACATCACCTCGATCCCGCCGTTGGACGTGCTCTACGAGCTGGTCGCCCACAACCGGGTGGTACTGCTGAAACTGAACCCCGTGCTCGAGGCCATGCTCCCCGTCTACCAGGCGGCCCTCGCGCCCCTGATCGAGCACGGCGTGCTGCGGATCCTGACCGGCGACGGCATCCTGGGCGGCTACCTGGCCCACCACCCGGGGATCGTGCACGTGCACATCACGGGCAGCGCCGCCACCCACGACGTCGTCGTCTACGGCGCCGGGCCGGCCGGCGCCGAGCGGCGGGCCGGGGGGTCTCCGCTCCTCGCCAAGCCCATCACCAGCGAACTCGGCGGAGTCGCCCCCATCATCGTTCTGCCCGGCAACTGGAGCCGCAGGGACCTGCGCTACCAGGCGGAGCATGTCGCCACCCAGCGGCTGCACAACGGGGGCTACAACTGCATCGCCGGGCAGGTCGTCGTCCTCAGCCGAGACTGGGCGCAGAAGGACGCGTTCCTGGTCGAGCTGCGGGCCGCGATCGGCCGCACCCCGGCCCGCCCGGCCTGGTACCCCGGCAGCGACGGCCGCGTCGCCAAGGCCGCCGCCGCCTACCCGGGCGCCGAGCGCCTCGGCGACGGCGGGCGTCTCCTCGTCGTCGTCGGCGCCGGAGACCCGTCGGCCATCACCGCGACCGAGACCTTCTCCCCCGTGCTCGGCGTGATCGAGCTCCCCGGAACCGGGGCCGAGTTCCTGCACGCAGCCGTCGAGACCGTCAACCGGGACTTCCTCGGCACCCTCGGCGCCAATATCATCGCGGAACCGCGCACGATCAAGAGCCTCGGCGCCGGATTCCGGGAGGCCGTGGCCCGGCTCCGCTACGGCACCATCGCCATCAACACCTGGACCGGCCTCGGGTTCCTCACCGCCGCCGCACCCTGGGGAGCCTACCCGGGGCACACCATCGACGACGTGCAGAGCGGGATCGGAATCGTGCACAACGCCCTGCTGATCGATTCCCCCGAGCGCACGGTCGTGAGCGGCCCGTTCCGCCCGTTCCCGCACTCGGTGCTGCACGGCGAGTTCGCCCTGTTCCCGAAGCCGCCGTGGTTCGTCACCTCCCGCAGCGGTGCCGCGACCGGACGCCTCCTGTCCCGGTTCGCCGCGCATCCGTCCTGGCTGCGGATGCCCCGGGTCTTCGCCTCCGCCTTCCGCGCCTGAGCCCGCGCCGCACCCGCTGCCCCCGTCCCACCTGCCCCGCCCACCTGCACATTCGTTTCACCTGCCGCCCATCAAAGGAGATAGCCGTGGTGTTCACCAGTCCGATTCCTGAGGTCGAGATTCCCGACCTCAGCGTGTTCGAGTACCTGTTCGGCGGGATCCTCGAGGCGGACCTCGACCGGGTCGCCCTGATCGACGGCCCGTCCGGCGCCGAGACCAGCTACCGCGGGCTGCTGGCCCAGATCACCGGCGTCGCCGGGGCCCTCTCCGCCCGCGGCATCGTCGCCGGCGACGTCGTGGCACTTCACTCCCCCAATGTGCCCGCGTTCGCCGCCGTCTTCCACGGCATCCTGCGCGCCGGCGCCACGGCCACCACCGTCAACGCGCTGTACACCGCCGAGGAGATCGCCGCCCAGCTGCGCGGTTCCGGGGCGCGGCTGCTGTTCACCGTCTCCCCGCTCCTACCGCAGGCGCTTCAGGCCGCCGCGAGTGCCGGACTCGGCGCCGACCAGGTGATCGTGCTCGACGGCGCGCCCGGCCACGCCTCGCTCAACGACCTGCTGCGGGAGGCACACCCGGCGCCGAGCGTCAGCATCGACCCGGGCACCCACCTGGCCGTGCTGCCGTTCTCCTCCGGCACCACCGGGCACCCCAAGGGGGTCATGCTCACCCACCGCAACCTGGTCGCGAACGTCGCCCAGTCCCTGCCCCTGATCGGCGCGACCCCCGACGACCGGGTGCTGGCCGTGCTGCCCTTCTTCCACATCTACGGCATGACGGTGCTGCTGAACATCGCGCTGGCCGGCCGGGCCGGCCTGGTCACGATGCCGCGGTTCGACCTGCCCGACTTCCTGCGCTTCATCCAGGACTACCAGGCCACCTACGTGTTCATCGCGCCGCCGATCGCGGTGGCCCTGGCGAAGCATCCGCTGGTCGCCGAGTACGACTTCTCAAGCGTGCACACCATCTTCTCCGGGGCCGCCTCACTGAACCACACCCTCGGCGCGGCCGTGGCCGAGCGGCTGGGCTGCCGGGTGCGGCAGGGCTACGGGATGAGCGAAATGAGCCCGGTCTCGCACGCCATCCCGCTGGACCGCGGCGACATCCCGCTGGACTCGGTGGGGCTGACCCTGCCGAACATCGAGTGCAAGCTGATCGACCCGGAGACCGGCGCCGAAATCCACCAGCCGGCCGAGGGCACGAGCGCGCCCGGCGAACTGCTCTGCCGGGGCCCGAACATCATGCTCGGCTACCTCGGCAACGACGCCGCCACCGCCGAGACCCTCGACGCCGACGGTTTCCTGCACACCGGCGACATCGCCACGGTCAGTTCCGACGGCTACGTCACGATCGTCGACCGGCTCAAGGAGCTGATCAAGTACAAGGGCTACCAGGTGGCCCCGGCCGAGCTCGAGGCGCTGCTGCTCGGGCATCCGTTGATCTACGACGCGGCGGTGATCGGCGTGCCGGACGACGCGGGCGAAGAGGTGCCGAAGGCGTTCGTCGTGCTCCAGCCGGATGCCGCGCTCACCGGCGACGAGGTGATGGCGTTCATCGCCGGGCAGGTGGCGCCGCACAAGAAGGTGCGCCGGGTGCAGTTCACCGGTCAGATCCCGAAGTCTTTGTCGGGCAAGATCCTGCGGAAGGACCTGCGCGCCGCGGAAGCCCTGCTCGCCGAGGAAGCACTGTCCACGTCCGACGCCCAGGCCCTCGGGAAGGTGCTCCGGTGAGCCGCGTGAATTCGAACCGGGAGAACCCCGTCGCCGAGACGTTCGACTATGTGATCGTGGGGGCCGGCTCCTCCGGATCCGCCCTCGCCGAGCGCCTCAGCGCCGACGGCACCTCGTCGGTGCTGCTCCTGGAGGCCGGCCCGGTCGACCGGAAAGCGGAGATCCACATCCCCGCGGCCTTCTCCCAGCTGTTCCGCTCCGGCCTCGACTGGAACTACGACACCGTGCCGCAGCCCGCCCTCGGCGGCCGCAGCGTCTACTGGCCGCGCGGCAAGGTGCTCGGCGGTTCCTCGTCGATGAACGCCATGATGTGGGTGCGGGGTTTCGCCGCGGACTACGACCACTGGGGCGACGTCGCCGGGCCGGACTGGTCCTGGGCCTCGCTGCTGCCCTATTTCCGCCGGGTCGAGCGGGTCGCCGGGACGACGGATGCCGCGCACGGCCGCCGCGGTCCCGTGCGGGTGCAGCGGCAGCGCAGCTCGCGGTCCCACACCGGGGCCTTCCTCGCCGCCGCGGCCGAACTGGGCCTCACCGTCGAGGCCGCGAACGCCGCCCAGCCGGACGGGTTCAGCCAGACCATGGTCACCCAGCGCCGCGGCTCCCGGGTCAGCACCGCCGACGCCTACCTCAAACCCGCCCGGAAGCGGCGCAATCTCACGGTCCGCACCGGCGCGCACGCCACCCGGGTGCTGTTCGAGGGCACGCGCGCGATCGGGGTGGAGTACCTGCGCGGCGGCAGCCTGCGCCGGGTGCTGGCCCGCGAGGAGACCGTGCTCTCCGGCGGGGCCGTGAACACGCCCCAGCTGCTGATGCTCTCCGGCATCGGCGACGCCGACCAGCTGCGCCGGCACGGCATCGCGGTTCTCGCCCACGCACCGGAGGTCGGCGCGAACCTGCGCGACCACCTGCTCTCCGGCCTCGTCGCGGAGACCACCCGGGACACGCTCCTCACCGCGCAGAAGCCGGGTGAGATCGCGGCCTACCTGCTGCGCCGCCGGGGCATGCTCACCTCGAACGTGGCCGAGGCCTACGGCTTCATCCGCACCCGCCCCGATCTCACGCTGGCCGACATCGAGATCATCTTCGCCCCGGTCGCCTACGTCGGCGAGGGCCTCGTGCCCACGCCGGCCCACGGGCTGACCGTGGGCGCCATCCTGCTGCAGCCGAAGAGCCACGGGCGTGTCACGCTCGCCTCGGCCGACCCGCTCGAGAAGGCCCTGATCGACCCGCGCTACCTCAGCGACCCCGAGGGAGCCGACCGGGCCACGCTGCTGGCCGGGCTCTCCTGGTGCGAGCGGCTGCTGCAGGCGCCGGCACTGCACGCCGCCACGACCGGGCGGCTGATCATGCCCGTCGACAGCGCCGCGCTGAGCAGCGCCGACCGGCTGGCCCGGGCCCTCGACGACCACGCCCACACGCTGTACCACCCGGTCGGCACGGCCCGGATGGGCGCCGACCCGGCCTCGGTGGTGGACCCGGAGCTGCGCGTGCGCGGCGTCGACGGCCTCCGCGTCGCCGACGCGTCGATCATGCCGATGATCATCCGCGGTCACACCAATGCGCCCGCCATCGTGATCGGCGAGAAGGCGGCCGATCTCCTCCTCGCCGCCCGAGGCCGGTCTCGCCAGGCCTACCCCGCCCGCCGCGACGGCGCCCGCTCCGGTTCCAGTTCCAGTTCCAGTTCCGGTTCCAGTTCCAGTTCCAGTTCCAGTTTCGGTCAGGAGTAGCCGCAGCGACAGTGCCCGTTCCGGTCGAGAGTGACCGGCGGAACGGGCACTCTCGACCGGAAAGGTAACAGCGGCGAGGCTGCTTAGCCGGGGGCTGCTTAGCCGGGGCTGCTTACCAGCGCGGGTGGATCTGGTCGCGCAGCATCCGGTCGTAGATGTCCTGCACGCCCTCGTGGAACGCGAGGCTCAGCTCGGGGACCGAGCCGGCGGCGGCGTTGCCCTGCGCCTGTTGCACCGACCGGGCGCCGGGGATGACGGCGCTGACGCCGTCGATCTGGGCCACCCAGGCCAGCGCGGCCTGGGCCGGAGACAGGCCTTCGGGCACCAGGGCCGCGAACTCGGCCGCGGCCTTCAGGCCGGTCTCGTAGTCGACGCCCGAGAACGTCTCGCCCACGTCGAAGGCGCTGCCGTCCCGGTTGTAGTTGCGGTGGTCGTTGGCCGCGAACGTGGTCTCGCGGGTGTACTTGCCGGTGAGCAGGCCGCTCGCCAGCGGGACCCGGGCGATGATGCCGACGCCGGCGGCGCGCGCGGCGGGCACGACGGCATCCAGCGGCTTGAGCCGGAACGCGTTCAGAATGATCTGCACGGTGGCCAGTCCCGGCCGCTCGATCGCGGCGAGCGCCTGGTCGCAGGTCTCGACGCTGACCCCGTAGGCGGCGATCGCGCCCTCGGCGACGAGGGTGTCGAGGGCGTCGTAGACCAGATCGGACTCGACGACGTCGGTGGGCGGGCAGTGCAGCTGCACCAGGTGCAGGGTGTCCATCCCGAGGTTCGTGCGGGACCGGTCCGTCCAGGCCCGGAAGTTGGCCAGCGAGTAGTTCTCGGCCAGCTGGTCGACCCGGCGCCCCATCTTGGTGGCCACCGTGAGGGTGTCCTCGGCGCTGCTGCCGGCGAGGAAGCGCCCGATGATCTGCTCGCTGCGGCCGTCGCCGTAGACGTCGGCGGTGTCGAAGATCGTGACGCCCGCGTCGACGGATGCCGCGAGCACCGCGGTAGCGTCGGCCTCCGACACGTCACCCCAGTCCGCTCCCAGTTGCCAGGTGCCCAACCCGATCACGGAGACGGTTCGGCCGGTTCTTCCCAATGTGCGTGTGTCCATTCCCTCAGCCTAATCACCGGGGCCGGGACTGCGGACGGACGCGGCGGGCGCGGCCGGTTCCGACTGGTCGATCACCCCGACCAGCACCCGGGCCAGGCGCGGCCGGATGAGGTGGTCGTTGGCGTCGACGCGGTGCATGGTGACGTGGCGCATCCGTTCGATCACCGTCATGCTGCCCGCGGCGAGGAACGCGTCGAGGGTGCCGTAGACCACGTCTACGGGCAACTGAAGACTCGCGATGTCGCTGACCAGGGTCTGGTTCTCGATGCAGTTCTCCAGCGATTTCACGAACGGCGTCCAGTTGCGCTCGGTGAGTTCGAAGATGCCTCGGGGCAGGAGCCGGGTGATGATCGCCGCGTTGGCGAGGGTGAACTCCTTGTTCAGCCGGAGGAAATCATAGGCGCGCAGGTAGGCGCTCACCCTGGCCCGCACCCAGCGGTCACCGATCTCGGCCGGAGACAGGTACACCGGCGGCCCCACCAGCACCACCCGGGACACCCGGGTGCGGCGGGACGACCGGGTGCGGGGCAGCGCCGCGAAGCGGGCCACGATCAGGCTGCCAAGGGAATGTCCCACCAGCATGAAAGGCTCCCGCAGCTTCAGCGAGCGGATCGTGGCGGCGAGCGCGTCGACGTGGTCTTCGAGCCGGTACTCGCAGCCGTCGGGGGCCGGCGACTTCCCGAAGCCGAGGATGTCCAGAGCGATCACGCGGTGGCTCCGCACGAGCAGCGGCACCACTTCGCGGAACGTCTCCGACGACGACGCGATGCCGTGCACCAGGATCACGACCGGGCCGCTCCCCTCATCCGTCGCGACGTGCAGGAGCGGCGGGCGGCGGGATCGGAGCCGTTCGGTCAGGTCCGCCCACCAGGTCATGGTTCAAGTATGGTCGGGTCGGGCGGCAACCATCGAGACTGGATCGTGATTTACGTCCGGACACCAGCACCGAGCGCAGCCTTACAGTGAGGCCATGAAGCGTTTCTCCCTGACGTGCGCGGTCGTCCTCACCGCCCTCCTCCTGGCCGGATGTACCGCGCCGGGCGCTTCAACCGGCTCCGCCCCGTCGAGCGAGGGATCCGGCTCGTCCGACCAGTCCGACCAGTCCGGCCAGACGGATCAGTCCGGCAAATCGATTCAACCCGGTGACGCCGTGGCCCCGGAGGGCAGCACGGGCAATGTCACCTCGGAGAACCGGGACGTGATCACCACCGGGTCCGTGTCCATCACCGTGGACGACCCGATCAAGTCCGCCCAGGCTGCCGTCACCATCACGGAGCAGGCCGGCGGCCGGATCGACAGCCGCACCGAGAACCCGGCCACCGACAACCAGCCGGCCAGCGCCAACCTCGCCCTGCGCATCCCGTCCGACGAGCTAGACCGCACCCTCGCCGAGCTGAAAAAACTCGGCACGGTGAATTTCGTGTCGCTCAATGCCTCGGATATCACCCAGCAGACCAAGGACCTCGATGCGCGCATCACGTCGCTGCAGACATCCGTCGATCGCCTTCTCACCCTGATGCAACAGGCCACCAGCACCACCGACCTGATCGCGATCGAGAGCGCCCTGGCCAGCCGGCAGAGCGAGCTCGAGGGCCTGCAGTCCCAGCGCGACTACCTCGCCGATCAGGTGGATTTCTCGACCATCAGCCTCGACCTGTACTCGACCGGCACGGTCGCCCCCGGCTCCCCTGACGACTTCTGGACCGGGATCCTGGCCGGCTGGAACGCCCTCGTTGCTGCCCTGGCCGCCGCGATGGTGGGCGTCGGCTTCGCCCTGCCGTGGCTGCTGGCCCTGTCCCTCGTCGCCGCGATCGTCGGCCTCGTCGTCTGGTTGTCCACGCGGAGGCGCAAGGCCGATTAGGCCGGAGGTTAGGCTGGAGTACGTGATTACGCCCGCCAGCCCTTCCCCCCTCGGCGACGAGCTCCTCCTGCGCATCCGGTCCCGCGCCGCCGGCCACGACCGGGACAACACCTTCCCCACCGACGATCTGGCCGACCTGACCGCGGCCGGTTACCTCCGAGCCCTGGTTCCGGTCGAATTCGGCGGCCTCGGCCGCAGCCTGAACGAGGTGGCTCGCGACCAGATCCGGCTCGCCGCCCATGCCCCGGCCACGGCCCTCGCCGTCAACATGCACCTGGTCTGGACCGGCGTGGCCCGCACCCTGCACGCCCGCGGCGACGACTCGCTCGCGTTCGTGCTGCACGGCGCCGCCGCCTGCGAGGTCTTCGGGTTCGGTGTGAGCGAACCAGGCAACGACCTGGTGCTGTCCGGGTCGATCACCGCGGCCTCGCCGCAGGCCGACGGTGGCTACCGGTTCACCGGCACCAAGATCTTCACGACCCTCTCCCCCGCCTGGACCCGGCTGGGCACCATGGGCCTGGACACCGAGTCCCCCGACGCGCCGAAAATCGTGTGGGCCTTCATCGACCGCACCGACCCGGGAGTCAGCCAGAAGGACGACTGGGACACCCTGGGGATGCGGGCCAGCCAGAGCCGCAGCACCGTGCTCAGCGAGGCCTCCGCCCGCCCCGACCGGGTCTTCCGCCGCCTCGACCCGGGGCCCAACCCGGACCCCCTGCTCTTCGCGATCTTCGCCAACTTCGAGATCCTGCTGGCCGCGGTCTACACCGGCATCGGCCGGCGCGCGGTCGAACTGGCCGTGGATGCCGCCGGGCGGCGCACCTCGCTGAAGAACGACGGCCGCACTCTGGCGCAGGACCCCGACATCCGCTGGCGGGTTGCGGATGCCGCGATGCTGATGGATGGCCTGTACCCGCAGGTCGACGCCCTCGCCCACGACGTGGACGCCGGCGTCGATCGCGGCCGGCAGTGGTTCCCCCTCCTGTCCGGGCTCAAGCACCGCGCCACCGAGACGGCCCGGCAGGTCGTCGACCAGGCCCTGCGGGTCAGCGGAGGTTCGTCCTACTTCGCCGGCAACGAGCTGGGCCGGTTGTACCGCGATGTGCTCGCCGGGATCTTCCACCCCTCCGACGCGGAATCCGCACACGCCACCGTGGCCGCGGCCTGGCTGGGCCCGCTCGATGTCTGACGTCACGCGCGCGATCAATGTCTTCGACAGCGCCGCCTACACCCGCTCGGTCCTCGACCTCACCATGCGGCTCGCGGAGGTCATCTTCGCGGCCGGCGCCGGCGCGGAGGACGCCACCGCCGCGATGGAGGCGATCACCCGCGCCTACGGGCTGCGGGGAACCGAGGCCAATGTCACCCACACGATCATCGCCCTCACCTACGAGGACCCGGCCACTCACGAGTCGGTCACCCGCAGCCGAAACGTCAAGTACCGTTCGCTGAACTACAGCAAGCTGACAGCGACGAGTGAGCTGATCGCCGAAATCCTCGATTCGCCACCGGATGTCGCCGAAGCCCGCAAACGGCTGGCCACCATCGTCAGCGCCAAACCCCAGGTGCCCGCGCTGTTCCGCCGCCTGGGCTGGAGCCTCGTCGGTGCCGGCGCCGGCGCGCTGATCGGCGGCGGGCCGGTGGTCTACATCGCCGCCTTCGTCGCCACCTTCTTCATCGACCTGATCACGGCGTCCCTGGAGCGGCGGCAGGTTCCCGTGTTCTACCAAAACGTGGTCGGCGGGGCGATCGGGCCGATCGTCGCGGCGATCGTGGCGCAGATCGACCCCTCGGCGAACCCGTCTCTGGTGGTCATCGCGACCATCATCATGCTTCTCGCCGGCGTCACCACCTTCGGCGCCGTGCACGACACCCTGTCCGGCTTCTACCTGACCGGGACCGCCCGCATGCTGGAGGCGCTGCTGATCACCGGCGGACTCGTCACGGGTGTGGCGGGCGGGTCGCTGCTGCTGGCCCGGTTCGGGCTGCAGTTGCAGGTCGACGCGAACCTGGCGCCGACCCTGGCCGATCTGCCGGTGCTGCTGACGGCATCCGTGGTGATCGTGATGGGGTTCGCCCTCGGCGTGCAGGTGCCCTGGCGGGCATTCTGGGTGGTCTGCCTGCTCGGCGCCGTCGCCGAGTTCTTCTATCTGGCCGGGGCGAGCGCCGGTTTCGGCCTGGTCTGGTCCTCGGCGATGAGCGCCGTGGGCGTCGGGCTGCTGGCCGCGATCGCGGCGCGGATCGTGCGCACTCCCCCGCTGGTGATCGTGGTGTCGGCCCTGGTGCCCCTGGTGCCGGGCCTGATCCTGTTCCGCGGCCTGCTGGAACTGTCCGACGGCAACATCGACGGCTTGCTCAGCATGCTCACCGCCGGCGCCGTGGCCGCGGCGCTGGCCGCCGGCGCCATCCTCGCGCAGTACGTGGTGCAGTTCGTCTGGGGTCCCGCCCGCAGGCTGCAGCGCCGGTTCGTCGGCCCGCTGATGGCGTTGCCGGTGCGGCTCGGCCGCGGTCCGGGCAAACGGATCTAGCCGGTCGGGGATGCCCGCCTAGTTGGGGACATCCGCTTCGCCCTTCTCGTCGTGCACGTCTTCGTCGAAACGGTAGGCAATCGGCTCATCGGTCACCCGGCCGATCTTGAAGCGACGTCGGGTGGTCACCCCGTCCTCCTCGATCTGGAGGACGACCTCCTGCTGGTACTTCCCATCGACGTATTCGAGTTCCCGCGGCGTGCCGGCCGCGATCACGTTGGGGCCGAAGAAGATTGCCTGGTAGGTGGCCTTGTCGCTCATCTTGAGTTCCTCTCTGCGGGGTGGAGCCGACACCGGCGGAGCGGCCCGCTCGGGTGCAGCCTACGACGGGGCCGCGAAGTTGCACAGGGGCCGGGTTCCGGCGGAACTGGAAGGTGCCCTTTCGCGGTAACCCGCGTAGGGTCGAAGTCACGGTGCCGCTGGGGCTCGGTTCGAAGGAGTACACATGGCTGACAAATCACCCAAGAAGGACGCATCCAAAAAGGTTGCCGGCAAGTCCTTGAAGGAGAAGCGTGCCGACAAGCACGCCAAGGCGAACGAAACGACCGAGAAGGCACGCAAGGCCTAGGGTCGCCTCCACGATTAAACTCAGGGTGTTGCCGCGGATGCCGCGGCAACACCCTTTTTCGTCCCGTCGTCCCGAAAGGACCTGCCGATGACCCTTCCCTCCCTGGACACCCGGGTGGACTACCCGGCCGGGTTGACCCGTCTCACCGCGACCGTGCTGCACGTCGAACCGCGTGCCGAGGGGCTGGTCACTGGACTGGTCGCCGTGTTGCTCGACGCCACCCCCGTGCACCCGGTGGATGCCGGCTGGCCTGATCAGGGGCCAGACCGGGCCGTGCTGCGCGCCGCGGCAGCCGAGTTGCCGGTGGTGGACTGTGTGGTCGGAGCGACGGACGGGACGGCGCTGTATCTGGGCCGGGACATCCCGGTGCAGAAGGGAACGGCCGGGTGGGCGTTCGTCGTGGTGCATCTGCTGTCGGGCGATGCCGCACCGGCCGAGGGGCAGATCGTCGAGGTCGAGGTCGACGCCGACTACCGCACCCGGATGTCCGCGGGCCACACCGCGTGCCACCTCGCCGCGCTCGGCCTGAACCTGGCTCTGGCCGACCGCTGGAAGAAGGAGGTGCGCGCCGACGCGCTCGGCAACCCCGACTTCGACGGCACCGCGATCGATGTGTCCCTGATCGGGGAGAACCAATCGGTCGACACCTACCGGCTCGGCAAGTCCCTGCGCAAGAAGGGGTTCATCACCGAGGGCCTGGCCGAGGCGCTGCCCGAGATCCAGGGCGCCCTGAACGCGACGCTGGCCGAGTGGGTGGCCACGGGCGCGAGCGTGCACATCGACGCCGACGGCCCGCTGCTCACCGACCGCCGGTACTGGGTCTGCGACCTGCCGGGACAGAGCGCGCGGATCCCCTGCGGCGGCACCCACGTCTCCTCCCTGGCCGAGCTCGGGGCCGTGCGCGTGGCGCTGTCCACCGCCGACGTGGAGGGCACGACCGTGCTCACGATGGCGACGTTCGTCGGCTGACCAGGAGCCGGCCGCGTCAAACCAATTCGACGGAGATACTGCTCTAAAAACACGCTTTTGCCCCGTTTGGGACGGACTTGGGCAGAATCTCCGTCGAATTCGTTACGACTGCGATCCGGCACGACCCGGAAAACAAAAATGCCCGGCTGGCCAGGGAACCTGGCTTGCCGGGCATTTCAATCGGTGGAGCTAAGGAGATTCGAACTCCTGACCTTCTCATTGCGAACGAGACGCGCTACCAACTGCGCCATAGCCCCTAACCGCTTATGCAGAATATCACGCGCGGCCGATGACTTTTGCCGCCGGGCCGTCAACGGCAGGAAAAGCCCGGAATGATTCGGCTGATCAGCCGACGGCGCGACGCCGACGCAGCACGGCGTCGAGATCGCTCATGCCGGGCGCGGTCTCCCCGACGACACCCATCGACGCGAACCTGCTGGTCGCGGCCGCGGGGGCCGCAACGGGGGCCGCAGCCGCCGACGGCCGTCTGAGCGGGGTGGCGGCCACGACCAGCTGGGCGGCCCTCCGGGCCACCTCGGCTTCGGCAGCGGCCTTGCGCAGTTCCGCTGCGGCCTCCACGGAGGCCATCGCGGTCTGGGCGACGGAGCCGCGCGAGAGATGCATCGGCAGCGGCAGCGGATGCGGCGTCCAGCTGTGGGCCGCGACCGGTGTTTCCTCGAGCTGCACGGGCTCGAACGTCTGCCCGACCCGCGACGCGGTGGCGGATTCGCCGGTTCCGACCCCGGCGGCGTGCCCCTCGTGGGCGCGCCGAGCGGTGCGGGCCAGGCGCGACAGGGCGCCGAAGGCGAGGGCAGCCAGGACGAGGCCGCTGACCAGGACCGCCCCGGTTCCGCCGGCGGCGAGGGCGAAGGCGCCGGAGACGAACAGGACCACTCCGGTCAGAAGGAACAGGGAGGTCACTGCGCGCACGCGGCGCAGGCGGCTCGCTTTGCCGGCCGCACCGGAAGCGGCGGGCCTGGCGAGCGCGGAACGGCCTGCAGCGGCCTGGGCCACGGCCGCACGCTCCGTCGCGGAACGGGCCGCGGCGGCCCGCCGGGCG